>URJN01000368.1 GCA_900548125.1 uncultured Eubacteriales bacterium | reverse complement strand
CCTACACGACGCTCTTCCGATCTCCCTGATTCCGCTAACCCTTCTTCAAACCGCCGCGAAGCGGAGAAGGGAGTCTGAGGGGATAATCCCCTCAGGCGGGCTTGGGCGGCAGCCCTATCGTCCCCCATCGAAAAGCAAAAACAAGAATCAGGCAACGAAGCGTCCCCTGATTCCGCCAACGCCGCTTATCTCCGCTTCAGCTTCCGTATCACCGCGCCCACCAGCTCCTTTTCGCTCTCATCCATCGCGAAAAAGTATAGACATACCGCATATAACGCCGCATACGGCACCGCAAACATCAGCACGCCGGAATAGCCCTCAAAACGATGCAGGCTGACCGCCAGAATGCCCAGCGCAATCGGCGGCAGCATCGCCGGCACGATTTTTAGAATATTCTTCCAGAAATAGCGCATGTCCAGCCCGATATGCGTCTGATAATACCAGTTCATGATGAACCCGTTGCCCACAATCATCGAGATGGCGGTTCCGAGCGCACAGCCGATGCCGCCCAGAGCCATGCCCAGCGGCACACTCACAATCGCGTTGCCGATTGCCATGCAGAAGTAGACCTTCGAGCGGAACTGATGCATGTTTTTGGCTCGCTGAATTTCAATGCCGATGTTCTGAATCAGCGGCACCGTCACCGGACCGATGAGCAGCAGCGCAATGACGTATGCCTGCGCGTATTCCTCACCGCCCCACGCCCGCACAAACGGCGAACCGACAAATATGAATCCCGTCAGAACCAACGCCAGCAGCATAAACTGAATGCGCCCGACTCTCGTAAATAGGCGGGTCAGCTGCTCGTCGCCCTCACCCCGCGCCACAATGCGGTTGATTTGCGGCGTAAATACGCCGGAGATTGACGTGGATAACGCCATGTAATACTGGTTGATCTGCGAGCCGACGCCGTAGATGGCTGTCGCCGCCGTGCCGCTGATGATGCCCAACAGCGTCGTGTCCACCGTCCAGTTGATTTGGTTGATGATTTCGTTCAGGAAAATGAAGAACGAAAAGCCCGCCATGTCGCGCAGCAGCGAAAAGTCAAACTTTCCGAACCGGATGCGCATGTGCAGCTTTTTGAAGCAGTACCAGATGCTGACAATGTCCGAAAACGCCGTCAGAATCAGCGTCACCAGCACCAGCGCAATCGAGCCGTACCCCATCAGCAGCAGCGGAAGCATCACGATTGGGTTGAGTACCGTGCGAATCATGCTCACCAGCCGCTGAAATAGAAAACGCTCTTTCGCCGTAATGTAGGAGAAAAATACGCTTGCCGGAAATGATACCGCGATGTTGACCACCAGCAATGCCATCAAGATCTGCGCCGTGTCCTGCTCGCTCGGCGTCAGCTTGGCGGCAAATATGTTCTTGGTGTTCGCAACCAATACGCCGCCAGTCAGTAGGCATAGCATGCTGATGACAAAGAAGATGGTCATGAACATGCCGTTGATGCGCGCCACGCCGTCTTCGCCGTCCTTGACCTCGGCGCGGGAATAGTAACGCATGTATGCGCTTCCTAAGCCGAAGGAGAGAAGGCTCAGGTTGGATACAAATCCGCTGACCAGTGTATATAAGCCGTATTCGCTCTGCCCTAAAAGCCGGAGCATCACCGGCGTGTAGGTCAGCGAAATCAGCGTGGAGAGCGCAGTCTGCCCGTAGGAGAGTAAAACGCCCGCTTTCTTTTGATTCATCCGTTCAGTTCCTTTCGTCATTCTCTATCAAAGTGTACCCGTTTTTCCCCTATATTGCAACCCTAAATTGCCATCGGTCATCCCCTCTCCCTTCCTTAAAACCGCCGCGAAGCGAAGAAGGGAGTCTGAGGGACACTGTCCCTCAGGCAGGGTCTGGGGATTGGAGTCACGCGCCCGCTGTGCGGGATTCAGCGTGACGGAAATCGGAAATCGCAAGGAGTGCTTGCGCGACTATGCGAGTTTCCCGGATCGGCAGCCCCATCACTCCCCCTCGTCCTCCCGTCCCTCGCCCCCGTCACTCGATGCGTAC
>URJN01000367.1 GCA_900548125.1 uncultured Eubacteriales bacterium | reverse complement strand
GCGTTTCCTGCTCTGTCACCACGGCAATGCGATACATCCCTTTCCTCCTTTCGGTTCATCTTCCTTTCGGTTGCGCTTATCTTGTAATCAGTATAGCCGGGGTGGCGCGTTTTTTTCAAGACGGTTGGCACGAAAGCCGCGCAAACGTCACGAAATCCGGTTTTTCCTTTTATGCCGAAGTCGGTTTTTATGATATAATCACTTTAGAGGATTGTTTGGAAAGGAGACCGCTGGTCATGAGGATTGCAATCGTCGATGATTTTGCCGAGGATCGGGCATTACTGCGGAAGCGGTTGGAGCGGCAGCTGCAAAGGCGCAGCGTGCAAGCCGATTTTTTTGAATACGAGAGCGGAGAAGCGTTTCTCGCGGCGGAAAAGGAGCAGCGTTTTACCACTGTATTTCTGGATGTCTATATGACGGGCATGAGCGGTGTGGACGCGGCGAAGGAATTGCGGAAATTCGATACGGATTGCCTGCTGACCTTCACCACGACTTCCACCGACCATGCGCTGGAAGGCTTTCAGGTGCGCGCCATACACTATCTGGTCAAGCCGTTTGCCGAGGAGGAGCTTGATCGGCTGACGGATGAAATTCTGGCGAGGATTCCGCGCCCTGATAAATACATGGATTTGAAGGTCGGCGGAAGCGATATCCGCCTGTGCTACCAGAATATTATTTATGCGGAGCATTTTGCTCATGTCATCCATGTTCACACCACGGCGGGAAAGACGCTTGCCACACGCCAGCCGTTCAAGACCTTTACCGAGCCGTTGAAGAAGGATTCACGCTTTTTCATCTGCGGACGCGGCGTGGTCGTCAATTTGGAGCATGCGGAGGACTTTGAGGACGACTCCTTCCGAATGGAGGACGGCAGCCGCGTCTATGTCAGTCAGGAGCTTCAGAAAAGCGCGCGGCAGGTCTTTATGGAGTTTTTGCTGCAAAGGGGACACATGGCATGAGAGAAGCACTTCGTCCGATGCTGGAGCTGGCAGTCGTGATTCCGGGGCTGCTGCTGGCATATCTTCCGGTGAAATCCTTTTTGAAACAGCCACGCGGCAAGCTCGCTGCGTGGCTGGTGCCGATGATGCTGGGGCTTTGCGTAGGCGGAGGGCTGCTTTGCTGGCATTTTCGGGTGTCTACGGCGTATGCAATCGCATGTGTGACGGGGATTGCAGTTTTCCTGTACGTCAAAACAAGTCAGATTTCTTTTTGGAAGTCCGGAACCATCGCGCTTTCCGTCTGTGCGGTGTATGCCTGCCTAAACAGCCTGTCCAGAGCACTCAACACAGCCATGCTGATGCGCATCCAAACGATACCGACAGAGCCGTGGTTCTGCCTGCGGGCGTGTATCGTCTATAACGCGGTCTGCTGGCTGATAACCGCTGCCGCCTATTATCCGGCGACCCATGCGGTGAGAACGATGGTTGAGGACGATAATTTTGCGCAGACGTGGTATGTGTTCTGGGTTCTGCCGCTGATGTTCATCGCGCTCAATCTCTTTATGATTCCCATCTATCCGACAACGCTCTATACCGGCAGGGTGCTTCAGGGCTACATCGTCCTCAGCATCGCCCTGCTGGTTCTGCTGTTTGTGTTCAACACAATCTTCCTGCTGATGGCAACCAGCCTGAATCGAAACGCCAGACTGCGGCAGGAGAATCAGCTGCTGTCCTTGCAGCAGCAGCGATACGAAAATCTTAAAACCGCCATCGAGGAAGCGCGGCAGGCGCGGCATGATATGCGGCATCACTTGAATCATATCTCCATGTTGGCGGAAGGAAATGATATGGAAACGCTGAAGGCATATCTTGCGCAGACCGTTTCCCGAATCCCTGATTTGGATATGCACTTTTGTGAAAATCGTGCAGCGGACAGCGTGCTGGGCTATTATTGTGCGCTTGCAAAGCGGGAAGGTATTCCGTTTTCCGCGCAGATTGATTTGCCGCAAACGCTTCCGGTCGATGAGATTGATATGTGTCTGGTGCTGTCCAACCTGCTGGAAAACGCGCTGGAGGCGAGCTTGCG
>URJN01000366.1 GCA_900548125.1 uncultured Eubacteriales bacterium | reverse complement strand
CTTTGAGGCTGTTTCATCGCCTTATACATCTCGGGTTCCAACCTTCAGAATATTGCGATTTTCCGACAATATGCCGATGATTTCGACATAACGGGTGCGATTGGGCATCGACAGCGTATACACATTCGTGTACTGGTTGCCTTCCGGACGGCTCTCCGCATGAAAGTTCACATCCAGCACTGTGACCTCCATCTGCGCAAAAACCTCATTGAGAAACGCCAGCGTTTCCGTCCGATGGATAAACTGCACTTCCAAACGTTTGTAGGTCGTAATCCTCACGACTCTTTGCATCAGCCTCAGCACGACCAGAACGACCAATCCCGAAATGACAGCCGCTCCCAAATATCCGGCTCCGGCAGCCAGACCGATGCACGCCGTACACCAGAGCGACGCCGCCGTCGTCAAGCCGCAGATATGCCGTTCGGAAAGCACAATTGTACCCGCGCCCAGAAAGCCGACACCGGAAACCACGGAAGCGGTAATCCGTCCGATGCTGACATTAATCAGCCCGACCGCTTGAAGCTGCACAGCCTGCGCAATCGCCATCTGTTCGATCAATGCCACGATAGCGGCTCCAAGGCAGACGAGGACATGCGTTCTCATTCCTGCCGGTCGGTTTTTCATTTCCCGATCCGCGCCGATAACCGCTCCAACGAACACCGCCACTGCAATGCGCAGCATCAGCGTCCATCCGTTCATCGGCTCTCCAAAATGGGAAAACACATGCCTCACCTCCCAATGATGTTGACTTTGTCAAAATCAGGTATCGCTGCACGCCCTGATTTCAGGCTTCGATGCACTGTGCCATAGCTCCCGTCGAGCTGCCGCCCAAAACCGCATCACGTCTATAACCCGTTTCTGCCCCAAAAAACGTTATTTCAGAATCTCGCTGATGGCATGACCCGTTGCCTGCGGCATATCAAAGTGAAGCATCGCGGCAAACGTCGGCGCCTCATCAATGATTCTCTTCCGCTCAAAAACGACGCCCTCGCGCACATCCGGACCCGCCATGATGAACACCGGCTGCGGTCCCTTATGCGGCAAATGGCCGTGAGAAGCGACGGAGAACTTATAGTCGGAATTATCCGGAGTGACCATCTTCGCGCCCGTCCATGCGTTGCCGAAGGAAGTGCGCTCACGCCCTTCCAGCACATACTCAAAATCGCCCGCAAGATGATACTCGCGCTCGCACTCCTCTTTGGTGAATACGCTCTCCACGCCGGAGGAAAGATCGTTGCGCAGACCGTAAAGCACCTTTTCCAGCACAGCGCGCGTCTTTTCGTCCGCCGGATTCTTCATCACGACTTGACAGGACAGGGAAGTCGAATTGCAATACGCCTTCCAATCGACGAGGTTTCCGTTTTCATCCACGTCAATCAAGCCCGCCTCAGCCAGATACACATTGGGATTCAGCACGCGGGATACCGGCAGATGACCGTGATCGCTGATGACCGCGAAGTTCGTCTCCTCATAGGTGCCGGCATCCATCGTCGCCTCAAACAGGCGACCAAGCCAATCATCATTGGCGACGATGGCCTGCTCAATCATCGGGCCCTGAATGCCGTTTGCATGGCGCGTATGATCCAGATGCGCCAGATGAATGAACATCACGTCCGGCTTGAGCGTCCGCAGGATATCGCAGGCGCAGCCGACCATCACATGATCCATAAAGGGCTGCTTGGTCTTGCGCAGTTTATGCAGGTGACGGTCGATGATTGCCCACGTTTCGCTGTCCTTGGAAGCGGCGGTTTCAAAAATCGGGCGCGGATCGTCTTCCACGCTGAACGGCCAAATTTCCGGAACCAGATAATCCACATTCGGGCAGGCTCCCATGCAGGGCCAACCTACGGACGCGGTCGTCAGACCGGCGCGCTTTGCCGCGTCCAGACAGGTTTCCACCTTCAAATCCCGATGATACCAATACCAATCCGGGGACGGATTGCCCACATCGAGCTTCTCGTTATGGAAAATGCCGTGGCAATCCGGCGTCGTACCCGTTATAATGGAGGCATGCGCCGGATAGGTGAAGG
>URJN01000365.1 GCA_900548125.1 uncultured Eubacteriales bacterium | reverse complement strand
AAAGCTAATTTCTGTATTTTCATCAGTGTGCCGCGCTTTTCTTCGCCAGTCTGTGTACGCATTTGCTCTTGCAGCACTTTAATCTGGTTTTCCATTTTCTTCTTCTGCAAAACCCGCAGACAATCTGCAACCATCTTCAGTTCCTGCTCTCCTGCTCCGCTGTCTCGCTGAAGCAGATTTGCCGTTCGGCTGCGCTCGTCCTCATCGTCAATCTCTTCCAGAATAGCAGCCGGACTCATTCCTGAAAGCAGCTTCTGCGCAAGCTCGCGATGTTTGGACGATATAAAATCATCGGCGGATACTGTTCCCTGCTCAAGGCTTCCATCTGCAAGCAAGATGAGCAGTTGTTTTTCAGCTGAGGATGTCTCAGTATCAACGCCTTCATTTTTCTCTTCTAGCGGACGCGCCGCATGTCGATACGTTGACCGCTTATCCTCCTGAATCATTTCCGTTCGCCCAATTTGCGCAAGCAATACTTCGCGTGTAAATCCAGTAGACAGCATCAATTGACGAACGTAATTCTCCAGTTCAACAGGCTCCTTGACCTTCGCCAAGTATTTCGCGCAGGCGATTGCATAGGCTGTGCGCCCTTCCTGCGTTGACAAGTCGTGGTTCGCAGATTCCTGTTTCATGCGATATGCAGTTGCGTCCATCGGCTCAAGAGCATCAATACCTCGCAATCCGTGTGTTCTGATATATTCATCCGGATCCATGCCGTCCGGAAAATCAAGCACACGGGCAGGCACGCTTTCCTCTTCGAAAATATCCAATGCGCGCAGAATTGCGTGTTGTCCGGCAGCATCGCCGTCATAGGAAACCCATATTTCGGGTGCATACCGTTTGAGAAGTCGCGCCTGCTCTAAGGTTAATGCCGTACCAAGCGTAGCGCACACACCTTGAACCCCAGCCTGAACCAACGCGATGACATCCATATAACCTTCTGTTAGGATGACTCGCTTCAATCCACGCTGCTTCTTGAGTAGATTGGCTGCAAAAACGCCTTGCCTCTTATTGAAAATCGGCGTATCGCCCGTATTGAGATACTTGGGCTTTGCGTCTCCGAGCGCACGCCCTCCGAAGCCCAGTACACGCCCTTGAGCATCAATAATCGGAAAGATGGCGCGTTGGCGAAACATATCGTATATTCGTCCTTCACGCCTGACAGAGATTCCTGCGCTGACCAGTTCATCATCCGTGAACCCGATTTCACGCATCGCCCTTGTTGCGCCATCGCTGACTGTCGGTGTTGCGCCCAATCCAAATATCCGAATGGTACTGTCTGTCAGTCCTCTGCCATGAAGATAAGCAAGGATTTCGCTGCTTTCCGGTTTCCATAATTGACTGTGAAAAAAACGCGCACATTGGCGGTTAGCCTCATACAGACGTTCTTTGCGGGATTTACTTTCCGCGTCCTCCCTGCTGGGCGTCAGCTGAGGCATGTCCATGTGCACCTGTTCGGCAAGCAGTTTTACTGCATCCATGAATTCCAGATGTTCCATTTCCATTATAAAGGTAATGGCACTTCCCCCCGCATGACACCCGAAACAATAGTACATTTGACGCTGCGGGTTGACGGTAAAGGAAGGTGTCTTTTCTCCGTGAAAAGGGCAAAGCCCCCAATAGCGACCGCCCTTTGGGGTCAGCTGAACGTATCGGGAAACAACTTGAACGATGTCCGCTCGATCTCGAAGCTCGTCAAGCCAGCCCTGAGGTATCCTGCCTGCCATCGTCCTTCACCGCCCTACTCTTTTTCGCCGTTTTTTTGCTCATTCCTGCATCCTTCATGCACTTTTTTAAGTTTATATGCAGTAATTCACCTGCTTTCATCAAAAAACGGTGGAATGAACAATTTTTTGATGAATTCTGCGCATGTAATCACTTATCGCGTATGCTGCATCATCGCATTCATGTCAAGTAACTGCCTCGGCAAACCCTTGGCAGATTTCAGCACCCTATGTCATTCGTCTGCATTCAAGCGCGTTTGCTGTGCAGCAATCTTTTTAAGACAAGAACCCTGTCCCTTTCGCTTGCAAAAAGGTTTCAAGAG
>URJN01000364.1 GCA_900548125.1 uncultured Eubacteriales bacterium | reverse complement strand
ACCATATCGGCACTTGCCAGCGTCGGAACAATCATCATCAAGCAAAGCCAGAGCATCATTTTCTTCATGTATTTTCCTTCTTTCTCTACCACAAAAGAAACAGGGCGACCCCAACCGGAGCCGCCCCAGAAGGGAGGTTACTTCATGAGGACGATCTCCTCGTTTTCAGTTTCCGCAGTCTTATCGCTGTGGTCAATACCCGTCGCCGTCGGCACAAGCACCATGCTGTTCATGCTTTCCGGCAGATCATAGCGAACCTTGACGAAGAACTGTCCGTCTGCATTCACGCCATAAGCACCGTCGTGGTTTTGCAGCTCCACACCGTCAGCAACGAGCTTATAGTCGTTGATATACGGCATTCCCATTTCCTGCTTGCCATCCACGCTCGCTTTAAACGCCGCAGCCCATTCCGGCGCATCGAACACGACCTCGCCGCTGATATCCACATCGGACACGCGAATCGTCGCCTGCGCACTGTATGCACTGGTCGTCACAGAGCCGGTGTAGGCTTCGGTCTGACCGTTCAGCTTGACCTTGAACGGCAGGCGGAAGATGCCGCGGTTCTCCGGGGTCATGAGTTCGCTGGAATACACGTTGTTTTCGTCCTGGCAGTAAACGGACATGCCATACAGGATAGACATTTCAATTTCGATCTCATCCGTCGGTTCAAAGCCATCCGGCATTTCGACCTCCTGATAGCCCTGAATCGTGTACTCGTTGACCATCTCGGAACCGCTGTCCAGAATCATCAGCGGCTTGCCGTTCATCGCCGCGCCGTCGCCCACGCCCATGGATTCGAAGGCGATGTATCCTTTCGGATGCGCGGAGAAATACGTCACGACTTCCTGATTCATATTGTCGTCGTAGAGGGAGTAATGCCCGACGAACTTGCCTTCCTGCGTGTCGTCCCACTTCTCAAAGCCGGTCGGCATTCCGTCGCCGGTGATGAAGCCGGTCTTGCAATCGCTGGTCAGCGTGTAGGAATAATACAGCTTGTAGCCGTCGAAATACGCCTGATTGAGCGTCAGGTTGAAGCGGCGGTTGTACAGACTCGCCATCAGCTCGTCATAGACGGTCTTTGGCGCTTCCGTCGCGGTCTGCTCCGGTGCTTGCGCCGCCTGCGTATCGTTGTATGTTGCAGAAGCATTTTCCAGCTTTTCCAGCCGTCCGACGCTCTGCTCGTTCTGCTGGTCGTTCACAGACTGTCCGAACACGCCGAGGTTCGCAGCCAGCGCCGCGCCGCCGACAACAAGGGTCAATACGATAGCAAATACCAATGCGGCAGAAATCTTTTTCTTCACGACTTTTTCTTCCTTTCTAATTGCCCGAAGCACCGCCTGACGGCGTTCGAGCGGAAACTCGCTGTCAGAAAGGCATGCTTTCAGCGCGTTCCCCAACTTTTTTTCATCCACCAAAATCACACCTTTCCAGTCTCTTTTTGAGCATCTCTTGGGCTCTGGTTAATTTGTGATAGATCGTTCCGGTCGCCTGATGCAGAATCTCTGCGATCTCCGGTGCTGTCAAATCCTGATAGAAGCGCAGCAGGATCACCTCGCGGTATTTCTGGGGCAGTGTTTGTACCGCCGCATACAGCTGCTGTGCCTCCTCTGACGCTTCCGGCGCCGAAAGCGTCATCATTTCAACTGGGATCGTTCGGTCTTCAAAGCGGAACCACTTTTTTCTTCTTTCGTCCCTGCAAAGATTAACGGCGATGCGAGTCAGCCAAGCTTTTTCACTTTCCGGCCGTTCTCCGCGGAAGCTATCCATCTTTTTATACGCTCTGATAAATGTTTCCTGAACGATGTCCTGCGCCAGATGCCTGTCGCCCAGCAGCACTGTGCATGTGCCGGTCAGCATCGCGCCATATGTTTCCATCATTCGGGAGAGTTCCGCTTCAGAGGCTTTACCCGGTACCAAGGTATTGCCCATCACGCTCTCTCACCTTCCTTTCACTTACCAAGACGTAAAAAATCGCGAAAATTCATATTCATTTGGTCGTTCTTTCCATTATTTTTCAAAACCGGCGTTTCGCGCGTGCAGAAGGCGCGTTTGGTCG
>URJN01000363.1 GCA_900548125.1 uncultured Eubacteriales bacterium | reverse complement strand
TATGTGTCCTGAGCTTGACAAAAACGATACCGTTTGCTATCCTCTTTACATATTCGGCAGGAGGAAGCAGCGGGCGACTTCCGCCGGAACATCAACATCGCAGGAGGTATTAATTATGAAAAAACTGCTTGTACTGGCTTTAGCCGCCATGATGCTGCTGTTTGCATGCGCAGGAGCGACTGCGGAAGCGAGCCTGACTTTCCAGATGGGCGGCGAGCCGGAAAACATGGATCCGACTCTGAACGACTATTCTTCCGGTTCCTACGCACTGCAAAGCCTGTTCCGCGGTCTGTATAAATATGCGGAGGATGGCAGCCTTGTTCCGGCGATGGCGGAAAGCTATGAGGTTTCTGAGGATGGCTGCACCTACACCTTTAAGCTGAAGGAAGGGCTGAAGTGGAGCGACGGCAGCCCGCTGACCGCTTATGATTTTGAATACAGCTGGAAGCGCGTGCTTGACCCGGATGCGGGCAGCGAAACGGCGTACACGCTGTATGGCGTCATCAAGGACGGCTACGAGTGCTATGTGAGCAGAACCGTTGCGGTGGACGACCTGCCCATCCGCGCACTGGATGATACGACCTTTCAGGTTGAGCTGAAAGCGCCTGCCAGCTACTTCATCACCCTGACCGCCTCCACGGCGTTCATGCCGGTCTGCAAGGCAAATGTCGAGAAGTATGGTAATGATTGGGTGAATACCCCTGAAACCTACGTCTGCAACGGCCCGTTCATGCTGGCGGAGATGAAGAAGGACGAGAGCTACACCCTCGTCAAGAATCCGAACTATTACAATGCTGACGAAGTGAAGATTGATACGGTCAAGTACGTGTTCCTCAATGCGCCGGAAACCGTCAAGATGGCGTTTGACAACGGCGAAATTGACATTGCGACTTCCGTCAACAGCGACGCGCTCAAGGCGTATACCGGCACGGATAAGCTGATGAGCTCTGACCGCATCGGCTATCGTTACTATGAATTCAACTGCTCCAAGGCACCGTTTGATGATGCGCGTGTCCGTCGTGCGCTGACGCTGGCACTCAACCGCAAGATTCTGACCGAAGGCATCCTTCAGGATGCGACGCTTCCGCAGCTGTATGGCTGGGTTCCGTATGGCATCAAGGATGTTCTGGATGAAAGCACCGACTGGCGCGACGCGGTAGGCAATGCGTTTGAGGAAAACATCGAAGAGGCGAAGGCTTTACTTGCCGAAGCGGGCTATCCGAACGGCGAAGGCTTCCCGACCTTCTCGATTAAGTACACCCCCAGCACTGAGCTTGAAAATGTCGCGCAGGCGATGGCGGCGATGTGGAAGCAGTATCTGGGTCTGAACTGCGAAGTGACCGCCGTGGAGAGCGGCGTATACTGGGCGGATGAAACCGGTACCCGCGCGTCCGGCGATTTCGAAATCGCTTACATGGGCTATACGCTGGATTATCCGGAGCCCAGTGCCGCGTTCACCGTTCTGGAAAACGCGGAGGGCAAGGCGAAAACCCGCTGGGACTGCCCCGCCTATCTGGAAATGTGCAACAAGATGCGCACGAGCCTGACGAACGAGGAGCGCGAAGCGCTGTATAAGGATATGGAAGCGCTGCTCGCGCAGGAATGCCCGGTCATGCCGATTTACAACTACGTGGCGACGGCATTGGTTTCCGAGCGCGTAAAGGGCTTTACCCGCAACAGCAACGGACATCCGAATTTTGAATACTGCACGGTCACTGAATAATCATTGAAATGATGAGCTGCCGCGTACGCATTTTCCCCCGAAAGAAAGTCGTGAGAGGGAGGAAAAGCGTGCGCGGCAGTTTTTTGTGTTATGCAGTTTATCCGCGGTGTGGGGACTTTGTTAAAAGCAAAAATGATGAGGGCTGCTGCTGTTATGCGGCAACGGGCATGGTGAGGAGAATTGGCCATTGCGGCATGACAAGCACCAGGTAAGAGGCAGATCAATAAACCTGATATTTCAAGAATTAAACCAAGTGTTTGCATCCGAATCTTTTCAAAGGAGTTCAGTTGTCGCTGTCGGTGGCAGGCGGAATGGAAAGAGAATGAAATATGTCCCATGGCTGGATGAA
>URJN01000362.1 GCA_900548125.1 uncultured Eubacteriales bacterium | reverse complement strand
GCTTTCGGGCGATAGAAAAGCGTAAACAAACGGATTATTCATCATATAAAACGAACAGAATATGAAAGTAACTATCATGGATGAGTTGTTTGTCCATCCCCTTTTCCAGCGCAAAGAGCGCCCCTGCGAACGCCGCATCCCCGCTGCCGACCGTTGAAACAACGTCAAGCGGCGGTATATGCGCCGCATAAACTTCCTCACGGGTGACCAAAATGCCGCCTTCCGCGCCCATGGACACCAGCAGCATCTCATACGGCGGCATCAGTTCCCGCGCCATTTCCGCCAGCGCATGGACGTCCTTTGTCCGCTCTCTTTGGAGCAGCGCACAAAGCTCCCGCTCGTTCGGCTTGCCCAAAATGTAGCGGACATCGCCCGAAAGTGAGCTTTTCAGTGCCGACGTATTGCAGTCAAGCGCACACTTTGCGCCGATTTCCTCGCAGATTCGGCTGATCTGCGCGTAAATATCCGCCGGTGCGCCCGCGATAATCGAGCCGCTCGCCGCAACGATATCCCCCGGCTGGACGCGGTCGCTCAATTCAAGCATCAGCTCACGCACATCGCTTTCGCCGACCTGCGGCCCCGCTTCCGTGATGACCGTTTCCCGTCCGGATTTCGGGTCGATGATGTTTACCGTCGTCCTGCACGCGCCCGACACATCGAAAAACGAGCAGACACAGCGTTCCTTCATCTCTTTGCGGATGATGTCGCCGCCTTCGCCCAAAAAGCCGTAGAGATGAACCGGCGCACCCAGCTGACTGAGTACACGAGCGACGTTTACGCCCTTGCCGCCGACGCGCATTTTGGGTTTCTGCCCGGGGTAGTCCTCCCCCGCCGCAAAATCGGGAATGCGGTATATTTTGTCGATGGCAGGGTTCAGGCAAATGACATGCAGCATGGAAAGGACTCCTTTCTTAAATCAGGGAAAGCGTATGCAAAGGGGGAACGGGAGTTATCATGGGGTTGCCACTCCATACCCCGCTTGGGGATTTCATCCCCAAACCCCATCTTCGCTTCGCGGCGGTTTTAAGGGGTGATTTCAGAATGAAATCATCATTCATTTTCCATGAGAATCTGCAATTCCCGCGGCAGAGGTTCAGTGATATCGATCATCTGTCCCGTGACAGGCTGGATACACCGCAGATGCGCCGAATGCAATGCGAACCGATCTTTCAGTTCAGGAAGCTCATTCCCATAGAGATAATCGCCGAGAATCGGGCAGCCCATAGACGACAGGTGGACGCGAATCTGATGGGTGCGTCCGGTTTCAAGCTTCAGGCGGATGAGTGCGCGTCCTTTATGTATCTGTTCAACGCGGTAATGCGTCACGGCGCGTTGTCCGCCGGAGACGACGCCGCGTTTTGCGCCCGTGCCGAGTCGGGCGATAGGCGCGTCGATGACGCCGCTTTCGTTTTTGGGAATACCGTCGGTAATCGCCAGATATTCACGGAGAAAAGCGTCGGAATGAAGCTGTGCGGTCAGCAGACGCTGTGCGTGCGCGTGCCGCGCCACGCAGAGCAGCCCGCTCGTGCCCTTATCCAGCCGATTGACGGGGTGATAATCAAACGACGCGGCGTCCTGTCCGAGCAGGGCGGCGAGTTGTTCGCGGAGTGTTCCGGTATGGATATGCCCGCAGGGCAGGGTCGCCAGCGGTGCGCCCTTACTGACAATCAGGATATCCTCATCGGCATAGCGGATGAAGGACGGCTGGAGAGCATCATCGGGCGTCAGAGCCGCGCCGGGCATTTCGCCGTTATCAAGGCGGATTTCCAAAACCTGTCCGGCGCAAAGACGGGTGTCGGCGCGAACAGGCATGCCGTCGCAGAGAATGCCGCCCTCGACTTTGAGCCGCCGAAAGGCGTGTGTGCCCAAGCGAAACCGTCGGGGAACGACGCTGCGAACGGCGCGTCCCGCGTCCTCTTCGGTGGTGGTATAGGTCAGAATGCGCATGAAGACCTCACTTTATGGAAAATGGTCAAGGCTCTATTTCGTCGGAGTCGGAGTTTTCGTTGCTGAGTTCAGGGTCATTTTTTTCGGCAGTGATATCCCGATAGGCTTCTTTGATTCCGTTCTTGACTGC
>URJN01000361.1 GCA_900548125.1 uncultured Eubacteriales bacterium | reverse complement strand
GGGATTGACAAGTTTACGCCGTCAAATTACCCCGCTTCTAATCAAATTGTATATATCGTTATTCCTTCAATTTCTTGCCAGAAATTGTCCGTTTCGCGCAAACCGAACATCTGCGGCGCGGCGAACGGCAGAATATTCGTCTGTATATGTATCGTTTCGGCTGATTTCGAGAAAAACCTCCCGCGTTTTTTCAAGCAGCCTGACGTCGCCGGTCAGCATCAACGCCGGCATCTGCGGTTCGCCGTGCTGTCTCGTGCCGAAGAACTCGCCCGCGCCGCGCAATTCGAGATCCTTTTGCGCCACGACAAAGCCATCGTTGGTGGAAACCAGCGTCCTCAGACGCTCGTTCGGCTGCGCCATCAGGAAGCACCAGCTTTCCTGTGCGCCGCGCCCCACGCGCCCGCGCAGCTGATGAAGCTGTGCCAGCCCGAATCGTTCCGCTCCCTCGATGACCATCACCGTCGCGTTCGGGACGTTTACGCCGACTTCAATCACCGTCGTCGCCACCAGCACATCCAGCGCGCCCGCGTAAAACAATCCGAGCGTTTCTTCCTTTTGCACCTTGTTCATTTTGCCATGCACCAGCCCGATTTTCAGCGGCGCAAGGGCCTCCTCCAGCTCTTTCTGCTCCTGCGCCGCGCTTCGCAGGTCGCCGTCCGCCATATCTTCTTCTCCGACCAGCGGACAGACGACATACGCCTGCCTGCCCTGCGCCGCCTGCGCACGGATAAAGGCATACATGCCCTCCCGCTTTTCCTCCGGCACGATGCGCGTGCGGACGGGCGTGCGCCCCGGCGGCATTTCGTCCACCGTGGACAGGTCGAGGTCGCCGTAAAGCACCAGCGACAGCGTGCGCGGAATCGGCGTCGCGCTCATCACCATGACATGCGGCGCATCGCCCTTGTTTTCCAGCTGGGTCCGCTGTCTGACGCCGAAGCGGTGCTGCTCGTCCGTGATGGTCAGCCGCAGGTCGGCAAACTCCACGCCCTCGGAAATCAGTGCATGCGTACCGATGACAACCTGCCATTCTCCGCTCGCGATTGCCTCCCGCGCACGCCGCCGCTCTGCCGCCGTCATGTGTCCGGTCAGCAGCCCGCAGGTAACGCCCAGCGGCGCAAGCATCTCAATGGCACTCTGCATATGCTGGGCGGCAAGGATTTCCGTCGGTGCCATCATCGCCGCCTGACCGCCTGCTCGAACGCACAGATACAGCGCGCAAAAAGCAATCAGCGTTTTGCCGCATCCCACATCGCCCTGCACCATGCGCGCCATCGCCCGATCCTTGCGCATGTCCGCCGCTGCTTCATAGGCGACGCGCCTTTGTGCGCCGGTCGGCTCAAAGGGAAGTTTGGCAAAAAAAGCCTCAATCCATTCATCTCGGATATCCAGCGGCTTCGCGTGCTTTCTCTCGCCCGCCGCGCCCGCGACACCCGCCTGAAACAGCAGAAGCTCCTCAAACGCGAGCCGCTCCTTTGCCGCCGCCAGTTCCTCAAAACCCGTCGGGAAATGAGCCTGAATCAACGCCGCCCGCCGCTCCATCAAGCCATAGCGTGCAACCATCGTTTCGGGCAGAACATCCGGCTCGTCGTATTCTCCAAGCAGCAATTCCACCGCGTCGCGCAGAGGCTTTTGCCCCACGCCGGGAATCGGCGCGTAGATTGGGATGATTTTCCCCGGTTCTTCAAGAGAAGGGTTCATGACAAACAGACCGGACTTTTTCCTTACGCATCGCCCATACAGCGTCACCTGACAGGTATCAAACAGCTTATCCTTCATCCACGGCTGATTGAACCACATGCAGCGAACCGCGCCGCACTCATCCGCAATTGTCGCGCTGACCCACTGCATGCCGCGGACGCGGCGCAATACAGGCTTTCCCTTTACAAATCCGGTAAAGCACGCCTGCCGCCCCTCCGTCATCTGCGCCGGAGACAGGGGATGGCTCGTATCCTTATAGCCCGTCGGAAGCGTTTCAACCAAATCACGCGCACTTTCGATGCCGCGTGATGCCAGTGCCTTGAGCCGCACCGGACCGAAGCCCTTGATTTCCGCAAGTGTGCGCATATTCTTCCTTTCCATAGGGAGGGGAACGATGGGGCGCCGCCCCATA
>URJN01000360.1 GCA_900548125.1 uncultured Eubacteriales bacterium | reverse complement strand
AACGCGCAAGCGCTCCTTGCGATTTCCGATTTCCGTCACGCTGAATCCCGCACAGCGGGCGCGTGACTCCAATCCCCCAAACCCCATCTTCGCTTCGCGGCGGTATACGGTATTTGCTTATTCCAGCCGTATTTTTCTCCGCGAACCCGTTTCAATTGCAGAACGCTTCGCGCTCTGCTCTGAAACTACGCTTTTTTTGATGGGTTGGGGTTACGTTGGGCTGCCGCCCAAACCTGCCTGAGGGGGATTCCCCCTCAGACTCCTTTCTTCGCTTCGCGGCGGATTTAACAGGCGGTTTTGGGATTATTCTTCGCTGCTCATGATGATTTGCATGACTTCCGGCGGAAGGATGGCAAGCACACCGGCAAGTTTCTGCTGGGCGGCGGTGGACAGGCGCGTGACGAGCGCATCCATCTCCTCATTGGTGACGGTCTCGAGGGCGGTTTCCGTCAGAGCGGCGGTAGAAGCGGGGTCATATGCCCAAGAGAAAACGTCGATATCCATGCCCACAAGGCTCCAGAGCGCGTCGGGTCCGTCTTCCGTCATATTATATTGATAATGACCGACAACACCGGGGTCAGCCGGTTCGGTGACGTAGAAAAAGGAAAGGTTGCTGGTCGAATCGCTCGAATCGCCGAAATTGCTGGTTGCCGTGCTGTAGCCCGTAGCCTGTTCGCCGCCGGTCGGCGTCAGGGACTGAACGCCGTTGCTGCTCTGCGTATAGCGGAATTCGGTATTGGAGGCGTCATGACCGACGAAGTCTATATTGCCGACAAACTGATAAGCGTCAGCGTTCGGAGATTTCGTGCTGGAAAGCGCATAGGTGAAGGAGAAGCCCAAGTTTGCTTCTACGGATTCGCCGAAGAAATCAAGCGACAGGTCGTAAACACTTTTATCTTCAGGATCCCGTGCAAAGACGGTCTGGAACACGAGATACTCAAGATCGTTGCCCGCGTCATCCAGCGTGCCGAAATAGACGTAGCAATCCGTACCGTTTCCGGTTTCATCCGGCGTCAGGATGAACTGGAAGACATCGTTTTCCAGTTGAGCGATGACATAGAGGGGCATGGTGTCGTCGTCGCAGTAGCCGATCCAGTAGTATGCGGTGAGATCCGTCTGCGCCAGCTGGTTTGCGCTTCCGCGCAGGAAATCACACAGCTCCGGAACGGTCGAAACGGGGACAATCTCATCGCCGACATAGAAGGTGAAATCGACGAACGAGCTGGAGAGCAGCGCTTCCAGATACGGGGCGATGTCGTCGTCCTTTTCCAGCTGATCCGCCAGCGCATCCATCAGGCGGGCGATATCCGCCATGGAGCATTCGATGGTCAGCTCATGATCGACAGCGGGGAAATCGCCGTTCGCCGCGACATCGTCGGTCACGTTGATATTCAGGGTCGCGATGAAGTCGCCGAACGTATCCAGATACGGCTCGACAAGCGTCGCGGCGAGGCTGGCGTAAGCACCGACGGCTTCGGCAAGCTCGGAAAGCGCGGTATCCCAGTCCATCTCTTTGAGCGCGGAGAACTGCGCAATCATCGTATCGTCTGCGCCGCAGAGGGCGAGCAGCGTTTCCCATTTGGCGGTGACGCGCTCCCCTTTCAGCAGGTTGCTTTCGATGCTGATGCCGTCGATGGTCAGGTTCAGCGCGAGGTTCACGTCCACGGGCGTGCAGTTTTCCGGCGCATACGAGCCGGCAAGCTCCAGACGGTAGCCATCCTCGATCTTGCCCAGACCGCCGGTGAACCGCACGTCATTCAAGATGTCGGTCAGCGCATCGATCTGAGAGAGATCGGCATCATCATCAAACATGGCGGGATTAGCCTTGAGTGTGAGCTGAGCTTCTCCGCCGACCATCAGCCCGGCGTCAAGGGCATCGGCAAACAGGGCACTGGTGGTTTCGCCCGGCACATAGGAAGTGGTTTCTGCGGACGCGAAGGAAACCAGCAGCGTCAGGCAGAGAAAAAGGGTGAACAGGAAATTTGTTTTCTTCATGAAAGCGCCTCCTTGATAGATTATACAAGTTTTTTGAACAGCCTTTGCCGTGAACGCAAAGGCTGTAAGACTTGCATAGGTTGTGGGGGTACGAGTGCTTTGAATATGGAGCAAAGCGAC
>URJN01000359.1 GCA_900548125.1 uncultured Eubacteriales bacterium | reverse complement strand
GGCAACATGCCACTGTTTGAAGCACACGATAAAGCTACTCAGATTGAGCATAAACTAAAAGAGGCTTATAAGCGGGGAGCACGGCGGGAAGCATAGCACTCGCTGCAATAGATGGGTCGGTCGTTCTTCGGGATGAAAGGCACGCGGGTCGGAGCACCACACTGCGCGCAGGTGGTCTCATACATTTCGCGCTGCTGAGCCTCACCGTTAGCCGGGCGGCTGTTCTTACGGGCGATGCGGCAGGCCTTGCAGCGGGTCGGCTCATTCTGGAAGCCCTTCTCCGCGTAGAACTCCTGCTCACCAGCGGTGAACACAAATTCCTGGCCACAGTCTTTGCAGGTCAAAGTCTTGTCCTGATACATGGGATATTCCCCTCCGAAAAAAATAGAGATAGGCATGAAACAATCGGCTGACCTGGTCTTTGACCCCACACTCGCCGTCTGGAGTTTTCGCTCATACACCTCAGTGCCCCACTACTAACCCTCTCAGAATCAAGTTCTGGACGGACTTACCTCTAAGCCGCACCATGCTCCCCGGTACTTTGACCGGATTACGTGGATCGCTTTGCCTGCGACTGGCATCGACTTTCAACCACAGACCCGACAGCATCATCCTTCACCATTATAAGCTGAAAAACAAAAAAATGCAAGTAATTTTAAAAAGTTTCTCAGGGCTTTGTCTGGTCGGCGTGAAAATAGTCTTGAACGGAACGCTTGGGCTGAAACCGGGGCGCGTCATTTTGCGAGGTTTTTGCCGCGACGAGAATGCTCACGCTTACCGCGCCGGCAGCACGGAGCGCGCGGGCTGCTTCTGTTGCGGTTGAGCCGGTGGTTAATACGTCGTCAATCAAAAGAACGCGCTTGCCTGCAACACTGGCGTCGGACGTCATGCAGCCGATGAGATTGAGACGGCGTTCTTCGGCATTGAGCGTAGTCTGGGAGGCTTGTTCATTTCGGCGGGTGAGCGCAGGTGCGACAGGCAGATTCAACAGGGGATGAAGCGCGTCGGCGAGTACCTGTGCCTGATTATATCCGCGTTCGCGCAGACGGTGCTTTGTCGTCGGAATGGGAACGAGAATATCGGCTTTTCCACAGAAGCGGGCAGACATGGCGTTGGCCAGCGGGTTCGCCGCGGCGCGTATACTGCCGTATTTCAGAAGGAGAATCAGCGTTTTTGCCGCATCGGTATAGGGAAAGGCGGCAAAGGCATACTCGATGCCCTGCGGCGGAAGGAGAGCATCATCAGCTTCCTGCTTTTCAAAGAGCCGATTCAGTGCGTCTGTGCATGCGGGGCAGAGGTTCAGCCAGCTGTCATTGCCCAGTGCGCTTTGACAGCACAGACAGGATACATTTTCCGGAAAGAAAAGGTCATCGAGCCAAAGCGCGGCTTTGCGCGCCAGCATGCGGAGAGAAAGCGGCTGAACAGACATAATCGACCTCCGGAGTTATAAATCCATGATTTGTTTCAGCCGCCAGCAGAGAGCACTGTAACGGCGGCGGGTGTTGACATTGGCAATCATCTGTTCAATGGCGTTTTCCCGTCCGACAATCATGACCATACGGCGCGCCCGTGTTACGGCGGTATAAAACAGGTTTCGCGTCAGAAGCATCGGCGGACCGCCCACTGCGGGCATGATGACGACGGGGAATTCGCTGCCTTGACTTTTGTGGACAGAGATACAGTACGCCAGCTCCAAATCATCCACATCGCCGCCCTCGTAGGTTGCCGTTCGTTCATCATCGAATTGCACCTCCATGACGTGTTCCTGCGGGTCGATAAAGGTGACAAAGCCGATATCGCCGTTGAAAACGCCTTGCCCGTCCTCGATGCCGATTGCGCCGTCTTTCTTCCATTTGAGCTGGTAGTTGTTGCGGGTCTGCATGACCTTGTCGCCCTCGCGGAAGGTCGTGTCGCCGCGGACACGCTCATGCTTGCCGGAAGCAGGCGGATTGAATTCTGCCTGAAGCAGCTGGTTGAGCATCCATACGCCACATTCGCCCTTCTTGGTCGGGCTGAGCACCTGCATCTGCCGGACGGGATCGAGGTGCAGGAAGCTCGGCAGGCGGGAAGCGCAGAGCGCGACGATGCGCTTCGCCGCGTCGGACGGGGAGACGGCGCG
>URJN01000358.1 GCA_900548125.1 uncultured Eubacteriales bacterium | reverse complement strand
GCGTGACTCCAATCCCAAACCCGCCTGAGGGATTTCATCCCTCAGACTCCCTTCTTTGCTTCGCGGCGGCTTTAAGAAGCGGGAGTGGAATCAGGGGACGCTTCGCTTCCTGATTCTTACTTCTTTTAAATCGCTTCGCGATTTTTTGGGTTACGGGGGTTACCTTGGGCTGCCGCCCAAACCTGCCTGAGGGACTTCATCCCTCAGACTCCCTTCTCCGCTTCGCGCCTATGGCTCGATTCTTTTGATTTATACTCCGGTTTCATCAAAGGACGGAATAAATGCGCCGTCAGCCGAGCCCAGCTCCTGACGATATCCATCCAGACCGATAGCTTCCATATGCGCCAGAACGCGGGCATATTCCTTTTTCTTAATCTTCCGATCCATCCCCGGCATACTCAGTGCCCTGCCGCAGGGCGTGTATTGCCCCATCAGCGAAACCGGTATTCCCGGGAACTCATCGCGGATGCGCGTGAGAATCTTCATGCTGTCCCCCGTCAATCCCGGCAGAACCAGATGGCGGATGAGCGTACCGCGCTGCATCATGCCGTTTTCATCATAGACGGGCGCACCGGTCTGCCGGATCATCTCGGCAATCGCCGCGAACGCGACATCCGGATAATCCCGCGCACCGGACAGCATTGCCGCCATATTGGGGTCGATATATTTATAATCCGGCAGATAGATATCCACGACGCCGGAAAGCATCCGCAGGGTTTCGATGCTCTCGTAGCCGCTGCTGTTATAGACAATCGGGATATTCGGTCGGTAAAGGCTCAGTGCCTCCAGCACGGCGGGAACAAAGTGCGCCGCCGTCACCAGATTGATGTTATGTGCGCCCTGCGCCTCCAGCTCGCGAAAGATTTCGGCAAGCCTTTCGGGCGTCACGATTTTTCCTTCGCCCTGCTGGCTGATGGCTTCATTCTGACAAAATACACACCTCAGCCCGCATCCGGAAAAGAACACCGCCCCGCTCCCCCGCGTGCCGCTGATGCAGGGTTCTTCCCACATATGCAGTGCCGCGCGCGCAATTTTCGGCTGTGTACCCATGCGGCATACGCCCGCGCCGCTCTCCGCCGTGCGCTCTACGCCGCAGTTTCTCGGACAAAGTGTGCAGATCATAGGTCGATGAACTCCTCAAACCGCGGCAGGATGCCGATTCCATCCGGAAAATGCGCGGCAAACTGTGGAATGGCATGGCTCGGGAACGAATTGCCCTCGATGAACACCGGGCCCGTCGGCGTGATGGCAACATCCCACGCGACAAATCGCACCTGCGGCACGACGTGCATCGCCTTCAGGCACATCGCCTTCACCTCGTTCCAATAGGGAATCTGCGTTCCCGGGATGCGCTTGCCGGTCATCGGGTGAATTTCATACACTTCGCCCGACTTGTTCGCGCCGACGCCGCTGATGATCCCCGTTTCCAGATCAATGGGCGCCGCCATGCCGCCGCAGTCCACGTTGTCCATCACCTTACCGTTGCCGATGCGGATATAAGCGTAGACGATGCCTTCCTTTTTGTCGCCCAGCAGCGTCGCCACGCGGATGGTGTTGACCGACGTCGGGCAGAGTGCGGATATGACTTCGTGCTGAATCACCTTGTCCTCGACGATGCCGATGCCCGCCGCCTTCAGCTTTTCATACAGCGCATGAACATCGCCGTACTCGTCCGGCATGCATTTGAAGATGCCCTGTCCGCTCGAACCGTCGATGGGCTTGCAGATGATATCGCCGCGCCCCTTCAGGAACTCCGCGAACTGTTCTTCCGTCGCAGTCGAGAAATTCAGCCATTCGCGCTTGACCTGATCCTTGAAGAGCTGGTTAAACTCCGTCTTGTTATCAAAGAAATGCCAGAACTTCTTGTCGTTCATCCGCGCAACGATGCTGTTGGAGATGCCGCGTGTAATCTGGGTCGCCCTCTGCTTGTCGTTCAGGCGATACATCTCCGCGATTTTATAATCGACATAGCCCGCATTGTATTTTGCGGCGCATTTCGCCATGTCCGCCATCAGCCAGACGCGGCTCTTTCCCGTCTTTTTGTGGAGCATATCGGCGGTTTTAAACATCGCGCTGTAATTCATTTTTCCGGCGCGCTTGATTGCATAAGACAGCTTTCCCATGATTGACCC
>URJN01000357.1 GCA_900548125.1 uncultured Eubacteriales bacterium | reverse complement strand
AAAACCGACCGGACGATACAATCCGGTCGGCTATGGATTCGTTTAAAGAACGTGGGAAGCTTATTCCTCGTCGTCCGCCAGGTCAGCCTTATGCGCTTCGATAATCTTACCGGCAATCGCCTGCGGAACTTCTTCGTAACGCTCAAAGTTCATCTTGAACGCGCCCTTCGCCTGCGTCATCGAGCGCAAATCGGTCGCATACTTGAACATTTCAGCCTGCGGCACTTCAGCGATAATCAGCTGCTTGCCGTCGCTCTGCTCCATACCGAGGATACGGCCGCGGCGCTTATTCAGGTCGCCCATGATATCGCCCATGTACTCATCCGGCACGCTGATTTCAACGTGCATAATCGGCTCAAGCAGGACGGGGTTCGCGTTGATGCACTGCTTATAAGCGATACGCGCCGCCGTCTTGAACGCCATTTCGGAGGAATCGACCGGATGGTAGCTGCCGTCGTAGAGCTTCGCACGCAGACCCGTCATCGGGAAGCCCGCAAGGACGCCCTTGACCAGGTTTTCGCGCAGACCCTTTTCAACAGACGGGATGAAGTTACGCGGAACAGCACCGCCGACGACCGCATCGACGAACTCGAAGTCCACACCCTGATCGGCAGGCGAGAACTCAATCCAAACGTCGCCGAACTGACCGTGACCGCCGCTCTGTTTCTTATGGCGTCCCTGAACCTGAATGGTCTTGCGGATGGACTCACGATAGGCAATCTTCGGATCCTTAAATACGGCGTCCGCGCCGAACTTGGAGAGCAGCTTCTGGCGCACGATTTCAAGCTCCAGCTCGCCCTGACCGCTGATGAGCGTTTCGGTGGTCATCGGATCCTTGGCAACGATGACATCCGGCATTTCCTCGCAAAGACGCGCCAGGCCGGAGAATACCTTGTCTTCCTCGCCTGCCTTCTTCGCGTAGACCGCCAGAGAAATCTGCGGCGCAGGGAAGTCGATGCTATCATACTGAACGATCTTGCCGATTTCGCACAGGCTGTCGCCGGTGGAGGTATACTGCAGCTTGCTGAGTGCGCCGATATCGCCCGCGCAGAGCATGCCGACCGGAATCTGCTTCTTGCCGCGCACCATGAAGATGCCCGCCGCCTTTTCCGGCTTATCCGCGTTCGCGTTATACAGGGGCGTTGCCGCCGTCAGCACGCCGGAAATGACCTTAATCAGGGACAGCTTGCCAACGAACGGGTCGGCGATGGTCTTAAACACCTGCGCGGTAAAGCTCTCGCTCATATCCGCGTGGCGGATGTGCATGCTCTTGGTCTTGGGATTGATGCCGTGATAGGTATGCTCCAGCGGGCTGGGCATATACATTGCCAATTCATACATCAGCGGACGCACACCGATGCCGTTCAAGCTGGAAACCGGCGCAACCGGCACAATGCTGCCCTCGTAAATGCCCGCGGACAGACCGCGCAGCATGTCTTCTTCGCTGAGCTTGCCCTCGTCGAAGAACTTTTCCATCAGTTCTTCGCTGGTGGACGCCGCCGCCTCGTGGCAGGCTTCCAATGCTTCATCGACCAGCGGCTGCATATCTTCCGGAATCGGGATTTCGCGGCGATCCTTGCCCGCGCCGGTGAACGCCTTGCCCGTCAGAACGTCTACAACGCCCCGGAAGCTCGTTCCCTCGCCGATCGGCAGAACCGTCGGAATGATGCAGTTGCCATAGGTGCTGCGCAGCTCGTCAAGCACCTTGCGGTAATTTATATGTTCACGATCGACCTGCGACACGGCGATAATTCTGGCAAGGCCGTGCTTTTCGGTCGCGTTCCATGCTTTTTCAAAGCCTGTGGAGATGCCAGTTGCGGCACTGATGACGATTACCGCTCCCTCCACGGCGTGCAGCGGGCCGGACATTTCGCCCGCGAAATCGAAGTAACCGGGAACGTCGATGAGGTTGAGTTTCTTTCCGTGGATTTCAATGGGCGCAACGGCTGCGCTGATTGAAATATGACGCTTAATCTCTTCGGGATCATAATCGCTGACCGTATTTCCATCTTCGACACGACCCTGGCGGTCAGTCACGCCGGCGGCAAAGAGCATCGACTCAACCAGCGTCGTTTTGCCTTCAGAGCCGTGTCCCAATACAGCGATGTTGCGTATGTCCTTCACCATGTAGTCCTTCATAAATCGTTCCT
>URJN01000356.1 GCA_900548125.1 uncultured Eubacteriales bacterium | reverse complement strand
CAGTCCGGCAAAAGACTGAGTAAAGGTCACCGCAAGATTGCGGAATATATCGTTGAGCATTATGATAAAGCCGTATTTATGACGGCAAGCAAGCTGGGTGAAAAAGTCGGCGTCAGCGAATCGACCGTCGTTCGTTTCGCGTCGGCGATGGGCTACGAAGGCTATCCGCAGCTGCAAAGAGCGCTTCAGGAGCTTGTGCGCCATTGGCTGACCGCTGTGCAGCGCTTTGAAATGGCGACGGATATCGACCAGAGCGAGGTGCTGCGCACGGTTTTGCATGCCGATATGCAGAATATCCGCACGACGACCGAAGAAATCGACACCGCTGCCTTTGATGAGGTCGTTGATAAAATCATCGGGGCGCGCAATATCTATGTCATGGGTCTGCGCTCTGCCGCGCCTATTGCGCAGTTTTTAGCGTACTATCTTAACTTTATCTTCGATAATGTGCGCGTGGTTTCCGAGGCAAGCGGCGATGTCTTTGAACAGATCAGCCGCATCAACGAGAGCGATTTGCTCTTTGGCATCAGCTTCCCGCGCTATTCGACCCGCACGCTTGAGGCGATGAATTTTGCCAAGGCGCGCGGCGCACAGGTTGTCGGTCTGACGGATGGACCGATGTCTCCGGTTTACGCGACCAGCACCGTCTGCCTGACGGCAAGAACGGACATGGCGTCGTTCGTTGACTCGATGGCGGCGCCGCTGTCTGTGATTAACGCGCTCATCGTCGCGCTCGGACTGCGGAGAAAGGACGAACTCAGCGAGCATTTCCGCTTGATGGAAGGAATTTGGGATGAATACAGGGTCTATGTCGGAAAAGACCGCGTGTGATGTTGCCGTAATCGGCGGCGGCGCGGCAGGAATGATGGCGGCACTTCAAGCCGCATGGTCGGGCGCGCGCGTCGCGCTGCTGGAAAAAAACGAAAAGCTGGGTAAGAAAATCTATATCACGGGCAAGGGGCGCTGCAACGTGACCAATGTTGCGGATATCGAGGATTTCTTTAAGCAGATTCCGCGAAACCCGCGCTTTTTGAACGCGGCGGCGCGTCAGTTTACGCATGAAGATGTGACGGGGCTGCTCGATATGCTCGGAACGCCGACAAAGGTTGAGCGCGGCGGACGTGTCTTTCCGGAGAGCGACAAGGCGAGCGATGTTACCCGTGCGCTGGATCGGGGAATGCGCGACGCGGGCGTTGTGATTTCGCTGAATACGGAGGTTGCGCATGTTAAGCCTGCCGAGTATGGTTTTGATATCGCGCTGACGCAGGGCGGCGTGCTGCGCGCGGGCAGCGTGATTGTGGCGACTGGCGGCGTGAGCTATCCGTCTACGGGAAGCACGGGCGACGGCTATCGTTTCGCCAAAGAGAATGGGCTGAATGTGACCAAGCTCGGCGCGTCGCTGGTGGGCATGACGGTCGATGAAAAATGGTGCATGCTGCTTCAGGGCTTGTCGCTCAAGAATGTCCGCGTTACGGCAAAAGCGGGCAAAAAGACGATTTACAGCGAGTTGGGCGAGATGCTCTTTACACACTTCGGCGTGAGCGGCCCGCTTATCATCGAGCTGAGCAGCCATATGCCGGAGGATTATTCGCAGGTCAGCGTGACGCTGGATATGAAGCCGGGGCTGACGGATGAACAGGTCGATTTGCGGCTTCAGCGCGATTTCGCGGAGAACAACAGGAAGCAGATTTCCTCCGTGCTGACGGGGCTGATGCCCGCGCGCATGGCGCCGGTGTTTGCGAAGCTCTGCGGCGTGGATACGGACACGCCGATCAGTCAGGTGACGCGCGAGCAGAGAATGGCAATCGGGCATGCGCTCAAGGCACTTCCGCTCCATGTCGTCGGAACGCGCCCCATTGAAGAGGCGATTGTTACCCGCGGCGGCGTTGATGTCTTGGAGATTACGCCGGGCACGATGATGAGCAAAAAAGTGCCGGGGCTGTTCTTTGCGGGCGAAGTGCTGGATGTGGATGCGCATACGGGTGGGTTTAACCTGCAAATCGCGTTCTCCACGGGCGCGCTGGCAGGAAAGAGCGCGGCGGCGTGGGCGATGGATCATCAGGCATCCTGCTGATGAATATAAAAAGGAACGGTTTCTGCCCAATGTCATGAAGATCATGGCGTTGGCAGAAACCGTTCTTTTTTTTAAATCGTGAAGCGAAGGAGGG
>URJN01000355.1 GCA_900548125.1 uncultured Eubacteriales bacterium | reverse complement strand
CAATACAAATGATCGACCGCTATGCAGAGCGCGGTGTAAATCGCATTCAACTGGACTTGCCTTCGGCAGATCCCTTCGGTGAAAGCGATTTTGTTAAAGACATGATGCGCAATGCTTTGAAGGAACATCCGGATTATGGCTATTATATGGATGCAATCCGTGAGATTCGCCGCAGGCATCCGGAGATGGTCATCAGCATGGTTGTTTATGGCGATGTAATCAATGCCATTGGCGTGGAAAACTATATTTCTTTTCTCAAAGAGATTCATGCAGAATACAACATGATTGCCGGAGAGCATCCGGAGTGCAGACGCCGCATGGACGAGGAGGGCATCGGCCTTGTGCGCGGCGCTATTGCCTATCATCAGGCAGAATACGACATTGAGGATGCAAGGGAATACGGTGAAAACGAAATTGTTTTGATGCGCACCAGACGCGTGACAGAATCCCTGAACCGCAAATGCCATGCATGGGCGGATCGCGTCCGTATGGCACGCGAGGGCGGAGTGAAATGCCAAATCTGGGCGGTGGCGGAAATTGCTTCCGGAGAGGATATGGCAGAACGGAAAAATGCCGGAATGCAGGGCGCGATTGTCGGCAACGTCCTGATGCGTCTGTGGAACAATGAGGATGCATTGTGGAGCCTGCTGGATGAATTCCAGTCCTATGCTGAGTAAGAACTGAGTTGCCTTTTGAGAGATCAGAGTGTGTGACATCGGAAGAAAAGAGGTTTTTATGAAATATAGAACACTTGGCCGTACGCAGATTCTTGTCAGTGAGCTGGGAATGGGCAGCGAGGGATTTTCGGGGAAAAACGAAAAGGATGCCGCGGAGCTCGTCCAGACCGCTTTGGAAAACGGAATTAACTATTTTGATATGTACAACTCCGACCCGAAACTCCACCGAAATTTTGGCGCTGGCTTGGGCAATGCACGAAGACAGGTAGCAATACAGGGACATTTATGTACTGCATGGCAGGATGATCAATATCTGCGGACGCGAGACTTTGAGCTGACAAAAAAATCCTTCGAGAATATGCTTCATAACCTCGGGACAGATTACATCGATGTCGGAATGCTACACTGCATTGACGGGGAGAAGGATTTTCAAATAGTTTTTGACGGGCCAATCTACCGTTATGCGCAGGAACTGAAACAGGCCGGTGTGATCCGACATATTGGCATCAGCTCACATAATCCGGTCACGGCGAAGAAAGCGGTTGAGTTGGGAGACATTGATGTTGTGATGTTCAGCGTGAATCCCTGCTATGATATGGTGCCGCCATCAGAAGATCTGGAACTTCTGTGGGCAGATGAGAGCTATGAAAAGCCGCTTCACAATTTTGACCCTATTCGCGAAGACCTCTATATGACCTGCGCCGCAAATGGTGTTGGCATCACGGTAATGAAGGCATTCGGCGGCGGTGACTTGCTAGATGAGAAGCTGTCACCTTTTGGCGTTCGTATGACACCCGCGCAGTGTATCCATTATTCCCTGACTCGTCCTGCTGTGGCGACTGTTTTGGGCGGATTCCATACACCTCAGGAACTGCGCGAGAGCATGAGCTACTTCACAACGCCGGAAAAAGAGCGCGATTATGCAACTGTTTTAAGTCATCTGCAAAAGCATTCATTTTCCGGAAGGTGTATGTACTGCGGACATTGTGCTCCCTGTCCTGTACATATTGATGTGGCCAGTGTGAATAAATACCTGAATCTGGCGTTGGCACAGGGCTTTGTTCCGGAAACGGTGGCGATGCACTATAATACGCTGGAGCACCATGCGGAAGAGTGCTTGCAATGCGGTTCATGCAACCGCAACTGCCCCTTCGGCGTACCTGCAATGCAGCAAATCGCAAAAGCAAAAGAAATCTTCGGATATTGACTTACAGCGCAGATTGCTTTGAGCGGAAGAAATGATGCAGTCAAGGAACAAAATGTGGCACTGTCTTTAAGGCGGTGCCACATTTTGCGCTTTCCAATGACCATCACAAAACCCTTGTACACAGCCAATAGATGAGGCCGTAGATTGCGCTGGCACAGGTGCCGAAGACCAGCACCGGTCCGGCGATGGTAAACATTTTGGCGCAGGTTCCCAGCACCAAGCCCTCCGTTCTGAATTCTATTGCGGGAGAAACGATGGCATTGGCAAAGCCCGTGATGGGAACGAGCGTACCGGCGCCCGCCAGCTTTGCGATGTCG
>URJN01000354.1 GCA_900548125.1 uncultured Eubacteriales bacterium | reverse complement strand
CCTTATTATTAATGACACGACGACCACAGAGATCTACACTCTTTCCCTACACGACGCACTTCCGATCTGGACAATGTCCCCAAGCAGGTTTGGGCGGCAGCCCAACGTCTTCCCACGTTTTGCGAATCTCCCGTACATTAAAAAATCAGCCCCGACAAGATGCCGAGGCTGATAAGGATGGTTGAGAAAATCAAGCTGTGATGACCATCAATCCTTCAGAGGACGGATGAGAATGAACGGCGTCAGCTCGTCGCCCTGACCGGAGGGGTTGTCCGCCATGGCGTCCTGAATCTGCTCGTCGGTCAGCGGGAAGTGCGTTCCCTTGCCGAGCTGGTTCTGGTCAAAGTCGTTCGCGTCCATCACGACAGTCGGAACGCCGGTTGCCTTTTCCAGCGCGTCGCACAGCTCGACCGGATGCTCCGGATTGATGACGCCCATCGTGTGATAGACCTCAAAGGAAGAATCCGGATAGAAGCCGTCGATGCCCGCGACACCGTGACCGCAGATCTTGTAAAACAGACCGCGCACGCCGAACGGGCGCGTGACCGCGGAAACAGCCGCCGCAAAAAGCACGCGGGGCAGACCGCAGATTTCAATGACCAGCTGCATCTTGTAGGGTTGGTGCATGCCGATGCCGGTGGAATTATGCCCGGCAAACGGCGCAAGCGTCCTTGCCCAGAAGCCGGGATGCGTATCATCCAGCGTGCGCACGTTGTTGGTGCACATGCCCATGACCTTCGCCGTGAAGGACAGGCAGTCGCCCGGCTGATACAGCGGCAGAACATAGCGGCGGACAAGCTCCGCCTGATCTTCGCCCGGCTGAACAAAATGCGTATGGATGGCGAAACGCTGATAACGCTTGCCGTCCTTTCCGGTCAAAACACCGCGGTCATAATAAACGACGCCGTCCTTTTCCTGGCGCGTGGATTCCTGATTGCGAGAAGCACCCATTGTATTGCCTCCTTGGCTGATGGTTAAGGCTATTTTGTCCCTGTCAAGCAGGTTTTATCAGCTGGCCTTCATTGTACACGATGGAACAGGGAATGTCAAATTTAACCTGCCGAAAGAAGCGCAGTCTCGCGGAGAAAAGCGGAAAGGACTTGGGCGGTTCGCTTAACGCGGGTTCGAGCGTCGGTCAGAAGAAGGATTCAGGTACGAACTCAAGGGTTCCCTGATACATCCGGACCCTCAGGGGTCGGTCGGGGATACCGTCGGCGCAGGAGTCGGCGTTTCTGTCGGAACGGGGGTCGGCGGAACCCCGGTCGGCTCCGGTAGCTGAGTCGGAGTGGATTCCGGTGTCGGAGTCGGGGATTCTGTCGGAACGGGGGTCGGAGTTGCCGTCGGCGCAGGGGTCGGAGTTGCCGTCGGCGCAGGGGTCGGAGTTGCCGTCGGCGCCGGTGTCGGCGTAATCCGTTCTTCCGGCGCAGCTGTATTGTACCTCTGCCATTGCGCAACGGCGAGAACATCGCAGGCGGGCATGGAGGTCAGCTCACCCAGAAATAAGCCGTCGCTTTTGCGCGTAAAACGCCAGCCGATAAAAGAATAGCCCTTTTTTCTTCTGGGGTTCTCAAGCGTGAACGAAGAACCGTTTTCCAAGGTCTGCTCGGAAAGCAGCTGATCGAAGCCGTTGGTGACGGTCATCAGATGCGAAGGAATGACGTCGCCGGAACCGTTCATGGAAATCGGCGGAAGAAGCGCGGAGAGCGACTTGCCGTCCGGCTGAGCGATTTCGAGCTGAATCAGGTAGAGGGCTTCCTGTGCGCCGCCGACGATATCCAGCCGGTAGCCGGTATCGGTCTGCGTGACCGTGAAGGAGCCGCCGTTGTCCAGAAGCGCCTGATCCAAAACGAGCGGCTTGCCGGAAAGCGCATTTCCGGAAGCATCGACAAACTGGAATCGAGCGGTCAGCCCGTCGAGCGGAATGGGTTCGCCGAAGGCATCGACGGGCGTGATGTCGATTGAACCGCTTTCACTGCTTTTCAAAGCGGCGAGCGAAGTACGGATATCCACTTGCGAGAGGATGCCCTTTTGGTCAGTCGCCGCAGAGCCGAGCAGGGGAATCAGCATCAGAACCAGCAGCGTCATGCAGAACAGTTGAGTGCGGAGTTTTTTCATAAAGAATTCGCCTCCTTATTCGTTTTTTGAATTAAAGGTATTATAACATAAGCAAAAAACCAACACAATCAAATCCGCACGAACGACTGCTT
>URJN01000353.1 GCA_900548125.1 uncultured Eubacteriales bacterium | reverse complement strand
TCCAAAGGGCGACCGGAAAGCCCTTTGGTGGGGCGATGGGGCAAAGCCCCATATCTAAAAATACTTAGGCATTTGTTTTTTGAAATGTTCGGCTTAATCTTGACAGTCTCCTGAGCGTCCCATTCGCTTCGTGGCATCGCCTGACATAACCAAACGCAATTTATCGGAGGTAAATATATATGACACTGAAAGGCACAACCATCTGCGCCGTTAAAAAGGACGGCAGGATTGCCGTCGCGGGCGACGGACAGGTGACGATGGGCGAAAGCACCATCTTTAAGGCGACCGCGCACAAGGTGCGCCGCATCTACGGCGGCAAGGTCGTCACCGGATTTGCAGGAACGGTTTCCGACGCGTTCGCGCTCTGCGACCGCTTTGAAGCCAAGCTGGAGCAGTTCTCCGGCAATCTGGAACGCGCCGCCGTCGAGCTGGCGCAGGAATGGCGCAGCGACAAGGCGATGCGCAAGCTGGAAGCGATGCTTATCGTCGCCAGCGGCGAAACGCTGATGATCGTATCCGGAACGGGCGAGGTCATCGAGCCGGACGACGGCATTGCGGCTGTCGGTTCCGGCGGAAACTATGCGATGGCCGCCGCTCGTGCGCTCAAGGAGAATACCGATCTTTCCGCGCACGAGATCGCCGAAAAGGCGCTGCATATCGCCGCGGATATCTGCGTGTTTACCAACCATAACGTGATCGTGGAGGATGCCTGATATGGAACTTACGCCTAAACAGATCGTTCGCGAACTGGATCGCTATATCATCGGTCAGGACGACGCCAAGCGTGCGGTCGCGGTCGCCCTGCGCAACCGTTATCGCCGCGCACAGCTTCCCGAGGAGATTCGCGAGGAGATTGTGCCCAAGAACATCCTGATGGTCGGGCCCACCGGCGTGGGCAAGACGGAAATTGCACGCCGTCTGGCGAAGCTGGTGGATGCGCCGTTCATCAAGGTCGAGGCGACGAAGTTCACCGAGGTCGGCTATGTCGGGCGCGATGTGGAGAGCATCATCCGCGATTTGGTTGAAGCCAGCGTCCGCATCTGCAAGGAGAAGGCGAGCCAGAAGGTCAAGGCACGCGCCACCGTGCTTGCCGAGGACCGCATCATCGACCTCATCCTGCACCCGAACCGCAAGCCGGTCAACCCCATTGACGTGCTGCTGGGCAACAAACCCAAGCAGCCGGAACTGCCCGCGGAGGAAAAGCAGCGCATTGCCCAAAAGGCGGATGAGCTGCGCGGTCAGCTGATGCGCGGCGAGCTGGAGGATCTCGATGTCGAAGTCGAGGTCGAGGATGCGCCCAAGGACGTGGAAATCAACGGCGCGAGCGTGAACATCGGCTCGATGATGGGCGATATGATGCCCAAAAAGACCAAGATGCGCCGCATGAAGGTTTCCGACGCACGCCGGCTGCTGGTTGCCGAGGAAGAAGGCAAGCTCATCGACATGGACGCCGTGACGGAGGAAGCCCTGCGCCGCGCCGAGCAGGACGGCATCGTCTTTATCGACGAAATCGACAAGGTTGCCGGACGCTCGACGAACGGACCGGACGTGAGCCGCGAGGGTGTGCAGCGCGATATCCTGCCGATTGTCGAGGGCAGCACGGTCAACACCAAGTACGGCGTGGTCAAGACGGATTACATGCTCTTCATCGCCGCAGGCGCGTTCCACGTCGCCAAGGTGACGGATCTCATTCCGGAATTACAGGGACGTTTTCCGGTGCGCGTGAATCTCAAGCCGCTGACCTGTGAGGACTTCAAGGCGATTCTCAGCAAGACGGATAACGCGCTGACCCGGCAGTATGAGGCGCTGCTGGCTGTGGATCATGTGCATCTGCACTTTGAGGAATCCGCGCTGGATGCGTTGGCGCAGGCGGCGCACTTGGAGAACGAAACGAAAGAGGATATCGGCGCGCGCCGGCTGCATACGCTGTTTGAAAAGATGCTGGAAGACATCTCCTTCAACGCGGGCGGCGACATGCCGGATGTCGATGTGACCATCAACGGGGAATATGTCGCGGAACATCTCGGAACAGATGCGAAAAAGATGGACATGCGGCAATATATCCTGTAAAATAGAATAGAAATCGACGGGGCTGTCAAGCTGACAAGACCGATATTTCAAGAAAAAACCAAGTATTTGCGCCCGAAGGTTTCCAAAGGGCGAGCGGAAAGCCCTTTGGTGGGGCGATGGGGCAAAGCCCCATATCC
>URJN01000352.1 GCA_900548125.1 uncultured Eubacteriales bacterium | reverse complement strand
GCAGAAAAAGACTATCCATCCATAACGGATTAAACGGAAATCCATGCGGGTGCAGTCTGCTTTTTATTATAGCATGAGGAACGGGAAATAAAAAGGGCGAAAACAGGCGCAAAGCAAAAGACAGCTGCGCTAAAAATGCAGGAACGGATTTTATAAAATGCACAATAGGCGATATGTACGTTTGATAAGAGGTGAAAAATGAAAGATGACTGGATAAAAGCTGTTTGACAAATGCACCTTTTGGGCGTATGATAAAGAAAAGCAACGCAGACGAATCAAAGGAGATCACAGCGTGGAAAATATTGCATACTATAACGGCAAGGTTTCTTCCATCGAGGATATGACCATCCCGATGAATGAGCGGAGCAGCTACTTCGGCGACGGTGTGTACGACGCCATGTTTACCGTAGACCATGTGCCGCTTCAGCTGGATGACCACCTGCGCCGCTTTTACCGCAGCGCAAAGCGCATTGACATCGACATCCCCATGCCGTTTGAAGAACTTCGGGCGATGGTGCTTGATTTTTGCAGGAGAATCGACAGTCCGGATGCCATGGCGTATGTTCAGGCGACGCGCGGCGTAGGCATGCGCGGACACGCTTACCGCTTTGCGGGCGGCACGCCGAGCCTGTGGGTCTGGGTCAAGCCGGATATGCTGGATCCGATGGACAGGTCCTATAAGTGCATCACCATGGAGGATACCCGCTATCTGCATTGCGACATCAAGACGATCAACCTTCTGCCCGCCGTGATATACACTCAGCGCGCGGAGGAGGCGGGCTGCGACGAAACGATTCTCCACCGCGGCGAGCGCGTGACGGAATGCGCACACTCCAATGTGCATATTCTCAAGGATGGGGTATTCAAGACTGCGTCGTGTGACAATCTGATTCTGCCGGGCATTACGCGCGCACATCGCATCGCCCAGTGCAGAGAGATGGGGATTCCGGTGGTGGAAGAACCGTTTACCCTCGAAGAAATGATGAACGCCGACGAGGTTTTCTTTACAAGCGCGAGCGCGCTCTGCTGCCGCATTGAAGAAATTGACGGGAAAAAGGTCGGCGGACGCGATTCGGAGCTGATTGCCCGAATTCAGAAAGCCGCATGGGATGAGGCACTGGCTGAAGTGAAAGCCATCAACGGGTGATGAGCGTGAAACGGGCAGATGCCCGTATCCATAAATTCTCGGTTTTCCGGAAAGGCGGATAGGTATGAAGAACATTGCGTATTACAACGGCAAAACTGCGCCCATTGAGGAAATGATGGTACCGATGAACGACCGCGCCTGCTATTTCGGCGACGGCGTGTATGACGCGACCTGCGTGGTCAACCATGTGCCGATGGCGTTTGATGATCACATCGACCGCATTTACCGCAGCGCGAAGCTCATTGACATCGACATCCCGATGGAGAAGGCGGAAATGAAGCACATGCTTCAGGGGCTGGTCGATCAGGTTGAGGGCGATACGCTCTTCCTGTATTGGCAGGTGACGCGGGGCGTGGGCATGCGCAATCATCCGTATTCGGGCGCGGGCGATAAGCCGAGCATTTGGGCATTTGTTCGTCCGAGCAAGATGCGCGACCCCTTCGGCGTCTATAAGTGCATCACCGTGGAGGATAAACGCTTCTTCTACTGCAATATCAAGACAATCAACCTTCTGCCTGCTGTTATGGCGAATGAAAAGGCGATGGAGGCGGGTTGTGACGAAGCCATCTTCCATCGCGGCGACCGTGTGACGGAATGCTCGCATTCCAACGTGCATATTCTCAAAAACGGTACGCTCTATACAGCCCCCTGCGACGAGCTGATTCTGCCGGGCATCACGCGCGCGCATATCCTGAATATCTGCAAAGCGAACGGCATTCCGGTGGTGGAAGAACCGTTTACGCTGGAGGATATGATGAACGCCGACGAGGTTTTCTTCTCCAGCTCCAGCGCGCTGACCTGCCGCATCGGTGAAATCGACGGGCGCAAGGTGGGCTTGAAAGACGAAAAGACGTTTTCCGTCATCCGCGACGGCTATCAGAAAGAAATCAGGCGCGAAGCGGGGCTGGCGTAAGCCCTCAAAAACCATCGTTTCTTCACGATGATTGCTTGAGTTGATTTCATCAAAAAAAGACCGCTATGTCTCCGAAACGGAGCATAGCGGTCTTTGCTTGTTGACATAAGCAAACTTGGTTTGAATAGCAAAATTAAGAAATTCAGCTATTCTTTCATTTGCGGAAAG
>URJN01000351.1 GCA_900548125.1 uncultured Eubacteriales bacterium | reverse complement strand
ATCTCACACGAAGAAATACGAAGGGAGATTTTTTCATGGTTAAACTCTATGATGGCGGCGTATACCTCGTCAACGGCACAGAGATCGTCACCGATCCCGCCGCGCTTCCCAGCCTTTGCGGAAAAAGCGTCACGAAAGAAGAAGCGCAGAAAGGCACAATCGCTTACGGCATCCTCAAAGCCCATAACCAGAGCGGCGACATGCAGAATCTGCGCATGCGCTTTGACAGCCTGACCAGCCACGATATCACCTACGTCGGCATTATCCAGACCGCACGCGCATCCGGAATGAAAGAATTTCCGATGCCCTATGTTCTGACCAACTGCCATAACAGCCTTTGCGCCGTCGGCGGCACCATCAACGAAGACGACCACATGTTTGCCCTGTCCGCCGCGCACAAATACGGCGGCATCTATGTTCCGACCAATATGGCGGTCATCCATAGCTATAACCGCGAAATGATGTCCGGCTGCGGACGCATGATTCTCGGTTCGGACAGCCATACCCGCTATGGCGCGCTGGGCACGCTTGCCGTCGGCGAAGGCGGCGGCGAGCTCGCCAAGCAGCTCGTCGGGCGCACCTACGACGTCGCCCGTCCGGGCGTGGTCGCCATTTACCTGACCGGAAAGCCGAAGGACGGCGTCGGCCCACAGGATGTCGCGCTCTCCATCATCGGCGCGGTCTACGCCAAGGGCTATGTCAAGAATAAGGTCATGGAATTCGTCGGCCCGGGCGTCGCTAATCTGCCGATTGAATACCGCAACGGCATCGACGTGATGACCACCGAAACGACCTGCTGGTCCTCCATCTGGGTGACCGACCAGAACACGAAGGATTATCTGACGATTCACCACCGTCCGGAAGCCTATAAGGAACTCAAGCCGGCAGAGGTCGCCTATTACGACGGCTGTGTTTATGTCGATCTTTCCACGGTTGAATGTACCATCGCCCTGCCGATGCACCCGAGCTATACCTATACCATCGCCGAGCTGAAGGCAAACGCGGCGGATATCCTGCATGAATGTCAGGAAAAAGCCAACGCGCAGATTACCGGCGCGCGGCTTGATCTGATGAGCAAGATTCGCGGCGGCGAAATCTGGGTAGATCAGGGTCTGGTCGCGGGCTGCTCCGGCGGAACATTTGACAATGTATGCGCGGTCGCGGATATCCTGCGCGGCAGGAGCTGCGGCAACGGCGAATTCAAGATGAGCGTCTATCCGGGAAGCATGCCCGCCTACATCCAGCTGATGAAGAACGGCGCGCTGACCGATATCGCTTCTGCGGGCGCAATCATCCGCGAATGCTTCTGCGGCCCGTGCTTCGGCGCAGGCGACACCCCTGCAAACGGAGAGTTCTCTATCCGCCATACGACGCGCAACTTCCCCAACCGCGAGGGCAGCAAGCCCGGCGAAGGGCAGATGGCAGGCGTCGCGCTCATGGACGCACGCTCCATCGCCGCAACGGCTGTCAACGGCGGCCGCCTGACCGCTGCAACAGATTTGGATATTTCCTATACGCATCCGCAGTATTTCTTTGACGGAAGCGTTTACGAAAAGCGCGTTTACAACGGATTCGGCAAGCCCGAACCGGAGCATGAACTGCGCATGGGTCCGAACATCAAGGACTGGCCCGAACAGCCGGCTCTCTCCGACGACCTGCTGGTCAAGGTCGTTTCCTACATTACCGATCCGGTCACCACAACAGACGAGCTGATTCCCTCCGGCGAAACCTCTTCCTACCGCTCCAATCCGCTGCGTCTGGCTGAGTTCGCGCTCTCCCGCAAGGATCCCGCATATGTCGGTCATGCAAAAGCCGTACACGCTATCGAAACCGCGCGCGAAAAGGGTGAGCCGCTTCCGCAAGAGGTTCTTGCCGTCTATGCCGCGCTGAATCAGGTGGGCATTGCCAATAAGCCCGCCGATACCGTCATCGGCTCGACCATCTACGCCAACAAGCCGGGCGACGGCTCTGCCCGCGAGCAGGCGGCAAGCTGTCAGCGCGTGCTGGGCGCCTGCGCGAATATCGCAAAGGAATACGCAACCAAACGCTATCGCTCCAACTGCATCAACTGGGGCATGGCTCCGCTGCTGACCGCTTCTCCGGAGGATTATGCGCTGGGCGATTGGGTCTTTGTTCCGGGTATTCGCCATGCGATTCTGACCGGAAAGGAAGCCTTTGACGCCTATGTCGTCAGCCCGAACGGAAGCGTAAAAAAGACCAGCGTTTCCACCGGTG
>URJN01000350.1 GCA_900548125.1 uncultured Eubacteriales bacterium | reverse complement strand
GGAAAATTCGCTTTGCGCTCTTTGACAGCGAGCGCAAAACTCTGATTATCGGAGGTTCAAGATGAAAAAAAGATTGACCGCAGCAATCGTTCTGGCAAGCCTGATGCTGACGACGAACGTTTTTGCTGAAGAGATTACGGCTGCCGAGCAGCCTGCTGCAGCTTCTGCGGCTGCTGAAACGATCCCTGAAACCGAGGCGGAAGCCGAACCCGCGCATACCCTTGAGGTAACGACCAAGTACCGCTGGTTTATCAATCAGTACCGCTACATCCGCGAGGTGAAGGTTTCGTATTTTGACAATGTATACGCCTATAACCATGGGGATTATGTGCTGACGCCGTTCGCCAGCTCGGTTCCGGAGGCGTATTTTGTGACCGATGAAACCGGAACGCTGGCACTTGCGCCGATCGTTCTGGACATCACCGACGCGATGCGCGAGCGTCTTTACGGCGCGGACATCGGCGAAACGGCGATGTACTACGGTCAGTATTGCCAGCGCGAGAAGGACCGCAAGGGGCGTACCGGATACACCGGCATTCATGAAGGCATCGACTTCGTGAATGAAAAGGGCAGCAGCCTGCATGCCATCCTCGGCGGCACGGTCACGCGCGCAGGCGACAGCAACGGCACGGTTGCCATCTACAACGAGGAATACGACATCACCCTGCTCTATCTCCATTGCGAGAAGATCGAGGTTCACCGCGGCGAGGTGCTGGAAGCGGGCGATAAAATCGCTGTGGAAGGCAAAAAGAACTCCGGCGGCTGGTATACCCATGTTGAGATGCGCAAGGGTCGCCATACCTCGTCCAGCCCGTACCGCGATACCGCGCTGACCAGCGACTGCCCGTATGAGGTGATGCAGCAGGCGCTGGGCGTCGTCGAGTCCGGCCGTCAGCCGATTACCGCCGCCGCCATCGCGCAAGCCAAGCGCATGCGCGAGGAAGCGGAAGCCGCCGCAAAAGCGGAAGCCGAGGCTGCCGCAAAAGCCGCTGAGGAAGCCGCAAAAGCAGGCATGGAAACGACCGCGCCGGATATCACGCTGATTGATGACCTGCCCGGAACGAACAGCGGCTACGGCTTCGGAGAAGCGACCGCGGCGCCGACTGCCACGCCGGTTCCGGAAGCGACGCTTCCGCCGACCAATCCGTAACGAATCCAAAGCAAAGACCCGCGAGCGCGCGCAGAGCGGCGAGCGGGTCTTTTTTCCTTCTATCCTCTGGAAAAAGGTGGGATGAACCATGACCCGCGTGCTGAGATATCCGTTTTTGAGCGCGGTCAGCTGCCTGAGTGCGCTGGCCTGCGCTATCGCGCGTGATATCTGTGTGGGCGAAGGACTTGCGGGCTGGGCGCGCGTGCTGCTGGTGATGACGTTTGTGCTGCTGGCTCTTTGCTTTATGCTGCTTTCCTGCCGCTTTTTTGTAGATGAAAGCGGCGTAGGCGTCGGCTTCCTTCTGCGCATTCGGCGCACATCATGGGATGCTCTGGCGTCTGTCGGCGTGCTGAGCTGCAACAGCCGACGCACCTATCTCTACGGGCTGTATCACGATTCGCCCGGTTTCCTGGAGCTGCTGCATCGTTCGCCGGCGTGCGGGTACTGGGGCTTTGTCGTGCCGACAAGCAAAAAGCTCGTCCGCGCAGTCGCCGCGTACTGTCCGCAGGAAATCGACTTTACGCCCGCGTCGAAAGCGCACCCCGTCAATCCCCTGCGTCCTCTGTGGCATCAGGCGGCTGTCTACCTGCTGATGCTCATACCGGGCGCGGCGTTGGCTTCCTTTACCGGCTCGATGATGCTGCTTCGAGCCAGCGGAACAGCCGGCACGCTCCCCGTCGTCGGGCTGACGCTGGCGGCATGCGCGATGTTTGCGGCGGGGTTCTTTCTGATAAACCGCGCGGCGGTCTATATAACGGCATGTCCCTGCATCAACGAGGAAGGTGTGCGCGCAGGCTTCGGCATGTACATGGCGTGGGAAGATGTGCATTTCGGCTATGTCCATCGCCGCGCTCAGGTCAGCGGCATGTTTCTGCTGTCCCAGCCGCTGGAAACAGTCGGTAAGCGCGGACAGAAGGCGGTCTGCTGTCTGTCCCTTCCGGATACATCGACGCTGCTGCTGGCTTACCTGACCTACTGCCCCTATGCGGAAAAGGGAATCAGCGTTTGAATCACGCGCTTTCGTGAAAACGGAAGCGTTTTTTTGAATTGCAGAAGAAGTACAATATTTCAATACAAATCAATTTTTATAAAACTGAGA
>URJN01000349.1 GCA_900548125.1 uncultured Eubacteriales bacterium | reverse complement strand
CTGATGTATATATACGATATTTTGCCATTTTTTCCTGCTGACCGCGCGTTAATTCTCCTTTATAAAAGCCCGTTAACAAAGGTCTGACGTTCTTTTATAGCTTCTTGATGGTGCGCAATCTTGACGCTCCATGCCCCATGAAGGATAATATATCCATCAGTTTTGCATCGCCATTGTGCAGTTATGTCTATGTAAAGGAGAATGATTCACATGTTTGCTACTTGGATTCTTTGTCTTTTTCTCGTTCTGATTGCGCCCTACCTGCTGATTGAAGCGAGTGTCCTGCGCACGCGCAAATGCGCACAGCTGGGTGCGCCGCGAGGCTATCGCTCCGAGTTGGCGCGTTCTTCTCAGACGGCTTGGGATTATGCGCAGAAGCTCTGCGGCACGCGCTACATGGTCAGCGGCATCGTGATGGCGGTTGCTGCTCCCGCGCTTCTCTTCGCCGCCCCCATTGACACCATCGGCAGCCTGTACATGTTCACGGCGGTTGTTGCACTGTTTGAAGTTATCGCCGTCTTCTGCCTGGTGGCTTCTGTTGAAAGCAGTCTGCGGAAGCATGTCGCTTCCCGCCAGGTTGCCTAATTTTTCTTCATACCTTTCTCCAAACAGCAAAAGGATGCAGCCCGAGCAATCGGGCTGTATTCCGTTAAACAGACAACAGAATAAGAAACCTCCTGTTGCAGAATAAAATCTGAGCAGGAGGTTAGCTATATGTCGGGAAAGGCTGGAACACTCGAGCAGCCAACCGAATCGAATGTATTTCCATGCGTTGAACCCTCAGGCAAATCATGGTATACTGAAGATGAGATTAGACCGCTTTGTGGTCAGGAAGGCAGGTATTATTATGATTCATTACAATCCCCTGCTGCAAAATATGGAGAACAGCAAGAAGTTCATCACGATGGGCGAAATCATGCTCCGTCTGACGCCTCCGAATTACGAAAAGATTCGCATGGCATCCGGATTTGAGGCAAGCTACGGCGGCAGCGAAGCCAATATCGCGCTCGCGCTCGCCAACCTCGGCGTAGACAGCACGTTCTTCTCTGTCGTTCCGAATAACAGTCTGGGCAAAAGCGCCGTCCGCTGGCTGCGTTCCAACGACGTTCACTGCACGCCGATGATTCTTTCCACACCTGAAGAAACGCCGACTCACCGTCTGGGCACCTATTACCTTGAAACCGGATACGGAATCCGCCCGAGCAAGGTCATCTATGACCGAAAGCACAGCGCCATGGCGGAGTATGACTTTTCGGATGTCGATTTGGGCGCACTGCTGGAGGGCTTTGACTGGCTGCACCTGAGCGGCATCACCCCTGCGCTCAGCCCGAATTGCAGCAAGCTGGTGCTGGATATGCTGCGCATCGCTAAGGAAAAGGGCTTGACGGTCAGCTTCGACGGCAACTTCCGCAGCATGCTCTGGAGCTGGGAAGAAGCGCGTGATTTCTGCACGCAGTGTCTGCCCTATGTCGATATCCTGCTGGGCATCGAGCCGTACCACCTCTGGCGCGATGAGGAGGATCACAGTCAGGGCGATTTCAAGGACGGCGTGCCGATGCAGCCGAGCTATGAGCAGCAGGACGAAATCTTCCAGTGTTTTGTCGAGCGTTATCCGAATCTCAAGTGCATCGCGCGTCATGTCCGTTATGCGCATTCCGGCAGCGAAAACAGCCTGAAGGCGTTCATGTGGTATGAGGGGCACACGTTTGAAAGCAAGCTCTTTACCTTCACGATTCTTGACCGCGTGGGCGGCGGCGACGCATTTGCCAGCGGTCTGATTTACGCCATGCTGCACGATTATAAGCCGATGGACATGCTGAACTTCGCCGTCGCGTCGAGCGTAATCAAGCATACCATTCATGGCGACGCGAACATCACCGACGACGTAAGCAGCATCCGCAACCTGATGGATATGAACTATGATATCCGCCGCTGAGAAAGAAGAACCTTTATGGCAGATAAAAACAAGAACGAAAAGACCAATGTAATGCGCATTCTTGACAAAGAAAGCGTTCCTTATCAGGTTCACACCTATTCGCCGGATACCGGCATCGACGCGCTCTCCGTATCCAATGCCCTTGGGCAGGATCCGCAGACAGTCTTTAAAACGCTGGTCACGCAGGGAAAGAGCCGCGCCTATTATGTCTTTGTCATCCCCGCAACAGGTTCGCTCAACCTCAAGCATGCAGCGGCTGCATGCGGTGAAAAAGCCGTTGAGATGATTCCGCAAAAAGCACTTCTTCCCAATACGGGATATAT
>URJN01000348.1 GCA_900548125.1 uncultured Eubacteriales bacterium | reverse complement strand
TCCTTCCCGTGATTGGATTATATCAAATCCAAATAGATTCTGCTTGCTGAACCGCAAAAAAGCGGGCTGAGCCCGCCTTCACCTCCGCCGAAGTCCGCCGCGCATCAAAGTCTTGCTCACGCGGGCGATTTTTCGCAATTTCCTATACGTCAAAAAAGCACAGCCTGAGCCTTGCCCAAGCTGTGCTTTTATTGTAAGATTCGATAATCTTTTCAGTTATAGACCGACGGATTACACCGGCATGGTCTTGTTGTCCTTGTCGAGCATCGTAGAGTCAATCTTCGTCTGATGTGCAGAACGATACTCGAAGAACTTCGGCGCAACCTTCGGGAACAGGGCGTAGCTCAGCACGTCCTCTTCGCAGGTCGCCTGATCGCGAATCTCCTCGCGATACTTATCCATCTCCGGCTTGAGCAGATCGGCAGGACGGCAGGTGATGACCTTGTCGTTGCCGATTGCCATCTTGCGGACTTCCTCGTTCACCGGCGCCGGCAGCTTGCCGTACTCGCCGCGCAGCAAGCCCTTGGACTCGTTCGGGAAGGTCTTATAACGACCGAAGAGAACGTTCATAACCGCCTGCGTGCCAACGATCTGAGAGGTCGGCGTAACGAGCGGCGGATAGCCAAAGTCCTTACGAACCTGCGGAATCTCCGCCAGAACGTCATAATACTTGTCCATGGCGTTGAACTGCTTGAGCTGACCAATCATGTTGGAGAGCATGCCGCCCGGAACCTGATACTTCAGGGTGTTGGCGTCTACGCGCAGAACCTTGCTCGGCACGAGCCAGCCGTCCTTCTCCAGACGGGCAGCCACGCCGCGGAAATGCGTCGCGCACTCGTTCATCAGTTCCATATCCAGACCCGGATCATACTCCGTGCCCTTGAGCGTCGCGCACAGGGACTCGGTCGCCGGCTGGCTGGTGCCCTCAGCCATCGGGCTGAGCGCGGTATCGACGATATCGCATCCCGCTTCGATCGCCTTGAGAATCGTCATCGCGCCGGTGCCTGCGGTGTTGTGGGTATGCAGGTGAATCGGCAGCTTGGTGGTCGCCTTCAGCTTCTTCACGAGGCTGTACGCTTCATACGGAAGCAGCAGGTTCGCCATATCCTTGATGCAGATCGCATCCGCGCCCATCTGCTCGATTTCCTTAGCCAGCTTGAGGAAGTATTCCTCAGTATGCACCGGGCTGATGGTGTAGCTGATGGCGATTTCGCAGTTGCCGCCGTACTTCTTGGTGGACTTGACCGCCTGCTCAAGGTTGCGCAGGTCGTTCAGCGCGTCGAAAATACGGATGATATCAATGCCGTTCTCGATGGACTTCTTAACGAACTCATCCACCACGTCGTCCGCATAATGCTTGTAGCCGAGGATGTTCTGACCACGGAACAGCATCTGCAGCTTCGTGTTGGGCATCGCCTTGCGCAGCGCACGCAGACGCTCCCACGGATCCTCGTTCAGAAAGCGCATGCAGGAGTCAAACGTCGCGCCGCCCCAGCATTCCAGAGAATAGTAGCCAATCTTATCCAGCTTGTCCGCGACCGGCAGCATTTCTTCCAGACGCATACGGGTAGCCGCCTGGGACTGATGCGCATCGCGCAGAATGGTATCGGTGATCAACACCTTGCCCATTGCTTATTCCTCCTTATTGTCTGTGCCCCGCTATTTCGGGAAGGCGGCATTCCCTCTTCGATCCGGTTGGGGCGGGGCGGATTTCTGCGCTACCTGGCAGCGATGGTCGTAGTGCATCATTTCCTGTTTTTCATGTTGGAGGCCCTTTCGTGGGCGCAGTTGCTCCATACGCTCGTCCGCCTGGTCGTGAGCAGCGCCGTTACGGTGGGCTTTATCTGGCTGCTTGCGCGGCTGTTCACCACCAAATTGACGGTTCGGCTATGAGTTACGGTGGGGAAGGGGTTGCCCGGATGCGGGTGTTGCAGGTGGTCGTGCTGATCGTTTTCGGCGTGATCGTCGCACGGCTGGCTTATATTCAGCTCATCGACAGCAGGTACGAGGAGCTGGCCCGGGGGAATGCCTTGCGCTATGAGGTCCAGTACCCGCCTCGTGGCGAGGTGTTCGACCGTAACGGCGAATATCTGGTGCAGAGTCGTGAGTGTTATGACCTGATGGTGATCTATCGCGAGATGGATCGGGAAGGGTTCGATACGACGCTTTTCTGTCAGGTTACGGGTATTTCGCGCGAAGGGCTTGTGAGGGAGCTGGCCAATGCCCGTGTGCGTCCGCGTGCGCCCCGTATGGTGATGAACTATATG
>URJN01000347.1 GCA_900548125.1 uncultured Eubacteriales bacterium | reverse complement strand
GGATGCAGGGCGGGGCGCCCTCACCCCGCCGTATCGCTGCCGCCGATAAAATAAAAGTGCAGGCCCGCGCATAACGCGAACCTGCACAGTCGTTCGTTCTAAAATACCTTACTTAAACTTGCGCTTGCGGGCCGCCTCGGCCTTCTTCTTACGCTTCACGCTGGGCTTCTCGTAATGCTCTCTCTTACGGACCTCAGCAATAACGCCAGAACGCGCGCACTGCCTCTTGAATCTCCTCAGAGCACTTTCCAGGGATTCATTCTCACGAACACGGATCTCAGACATCTAGTATCCCTCCCCTCGGCTCAAGCTTCGACGATCCATTGCGTCAAATCAGCCGTCAATGGAGTACCGTACGCTTAATTATAGCGCAACAATCCCAATTCGTCAACCACATTTTAGATTTTCGTCAAAACTTTTAAGCATTTCTTTTGTTTTTCAGGGAATCGACCGCTTATGCCATCTGTCCGTCCATCTTTTTGCCGCCCAGAACGTGCAGATGCAGGTGCTTGACGGTCTGCTGAGCGTCGTCACCGCAGTTGGAAACAACGCGGAAGCCGCTTTCAACAATATTTTCGCTCTTGGCGACCATCGCCGCCACGCGCATCAGGTGCGCCAGCTCGGCGTCGCTTTCGTTCTGTGCGTCATACCAGCCGCTGACATGCTTTTTCGGGATGACCAGCACATGCACGGGAGCCTGCGGGTTGATATCGCGGAACGCCAGCGTCGTTTCGTCTTCATACACCTTGGTGCTGGGGATTTCACCCGCGGCAATTTTGCAGAAAAGGCAATCGTTCATCTTCTATCGCTCCTTTTATGATTGATACGGTTTATACAAGAGAAACTGCGGGCTGACGCTCCGAGGAACGCATACGGCAGCCTCAGATGATTTCGCCCGTCAGTTCTTCATCGTCTGCGCCGAGAATCCGAACCCGAACGACCTCGCCGGGCTTTCCCTCTTTTACGCGCACGCGCATATAGCCGCCCGTGTAGCCCACGCCAAAGCCCTCATCGTCGATTTCCTCGACAAGCACCTGTTCTTCCCTGCCGACTCTCGCTTGAAGGGCTTCCTTTTCCAGCACACGCCCCAGCGCAATCAGCTCGCGGGCGCGTTCCTCGCGAATCTGCCTCGGCACGCTGTCCGGCATGATTGCCGCCTTGGTGCCCTCGCGTTCGGAATACGGGAAAACATGCATCCGCGCAAAGCCCGCCTTCGTGCAGGTGTCCTTCGTTTCATCAAACTCCGCCTGCGTTTCGCCCGGGAATCCGGTCATCACGTCGGTCGTCAAGGCGCAATCCTCAAACGCACGGCGCAGCATCGCACACGCCGTCAAAAACTCGCCGCTCGTATAGCGTCTGCGCATGCGGACAAGCACCGTATCGCTTCCGCTTTGCAGCGCCAGATGGAACTGATGGCAGACCTTCGGCATCTGCGCAATGCCCGCGACAAATTCCTCCGTCACGACGACCGGCTCCAGCGAACCCAGCCGCACGCGCTCAATGCCCTGCACGTCATGCGCCGCACGGATTGCATCCAGCAGCGTCGTGCCGTCCTTCATATCGCGCCCGTAGCTGGTCAGGTGGATGCCCGTCAGCACGACCTCTTTAAAGCCCGCCTGCGCAAGGCTTTCGGCTTCCGCCCGAATTTCGTCAACCGGTCGGGAGCGAATCGGGCCGCGCACCGACGGAATGATGCAGTATGTGCACCAGCGGTCGCAGCCTTCCTGAATCTTCATCGTTGCGCGGGTATGCCCTTCGTGCGCATGAACGGTCAAATGCTCAAACGGTGCCTGACGGAGGGTTTCGACGGCGACCAGTGTGCAATCCTGCGCCATCGCCTGTTCGAGCAGCTGCACGACCTCTCCGCGCCTTTGCGTGCCCAAAACGAGTCGAACGCCCGGAAGCGTCAGTTCGTCGGCGGCGCGCTGCGCCAGACAGCCCGTGACGACAATCTGCGCCAGCGGGTTTTGGCGATGACATCTGCGAATGATCTGCATGCTCTTTTTATCGCCCGTTCCCGTGACCGTACAGGTGTTGACAACATAGATGTCTGCCTGCTCGTCAAACTCGGTCGTGCGATAGCCCGCCTGTTCAAACCGTTCGCGCATCGCCTGTGTATCATACTGATTCACCTTGCACCCGAGGGTGTGAAAGGCGACTGTTTTCTGTTCTGACAATGTTGTTCTCCTTTTGGGTAGAAACGGTTGGGTACTGTTCCAAACTCCGGCAGGGCACCTTGTTCCCTGCGCCCGTTCTCCGCTTCGCGGCAGTTTTAATCCTCTTTTCATCTGTGGATTATAAATAC
>URJN01000346.1 GCA_900548125.1 uncultured Eubacteriales bacterium | reverse complement strand
TTTTTCTGCGGTCACGCTTTACGCAGTTCCTTATATTACCGGCACTTCCCGCAACACTCTGCTTTGAAAGGAGCCTTTGTCATGGAAAACCCGCTTGTTTCCATCATCGTTCCAATTTACAATTCCGCCAGGGATATGGTTCCGTGTCTGGAGAGCATCAAGAACCAGAAATATCAGAATCTGGAGGTGCTTCTGGTCAACGACGGCTCCAACGACGCAAGCCTTGAAATCTGCCGCATGTATGCCCGTCTGGATTCGCGCATCATCATCATCGACAAGGAAAACAGCGGCGTTTCCGGCACGCGCAACGTCGCCATCGAGCGCGCCACGGGGCAGTATCTGCAATTCGTCGATTCCGATGACCAGCTCGATCCCAACGCCACGCGCCTGCTGGTCGAAGCTGCGACGGAAACAGAGTCCGACCTCGTCATCTGCAATTACTGCTCCGGCTTCCCTGAAGGCAAAACGACCGGCAAAACGACGGTTTACGGCTACATGCCCCCGTATATCAAAATGGATAAATCTCAGTTTGCCCGCTGCCTGATGGAGGAGCCTGCCAGCTTCTACTACGGCGTCATGTGGAACAAGCTCTATCGGCGGGATATCATCATGAAGCACAACATCCGCTGCAACGAGCAGTTCACCTGGTCGGAGGACATGCTGTTCAATCTTTCATATATCCGATACGCCGAGAGCTTTTACGCCATCCGCACGCCGCTGTATTACTATACCCGTCAGCGCAAGCATTCGCTCAGCTCATCCGTCAAGCCCGCGCAGGTGCTGACGACAAAGGCGTCGCTCTTTAAATACTATAAAAAGCTCTACGTCGATTTGGGCTTATACGAAAAATACCGTCTCCAGATTTACAGCTATCTGGTTTCGGTGGCAAAAGATATGGAATGATTTCAAATCAATTTTAAAAAGGCGGTCACTTTTGACCGCCTGATTCCGTCTAATAGAGTAGAAGAGGTGAAAGACCCATGCAGCACAGCGCGCCGCCCATGACGCAGGCTGAAAAAGACAGGCTCCTTGATGAATGGATGCGCGATTACGGCGACGATATCTTCCGTCTCTGCTTCATCATCTTGCAGGATCGCATGCTTGCCGAGGATGCCTCTCAGGAAGTCTTTATCAAAGCCTACAAGCGGGCGGACACCCTGCGTCAGCGGGAATACACCAAGACATGGCTCGTGTCCATCGCGGTCAATACCTGTCGGGATATCCGGCGAAGCGCGTGGCTGCGCCACATCGATCAGCGGGTTGCGCTTGAAGATCTGCCGCCCGCCGTTTGCGACTTTACGCCGGCTGATGACAGCGTCGTCCGCGAAATCATGTCCCTTGCCCCAAAATACCGAGAAGCCTTGCTTCTTCACTACTATCAGGATATGAGTGCCGAGGACTGCGCAAAGGCACTTCATCTGACCGTATCCGGCTTTTACCGGCGGCTCAAGCGTGCGCAGGCTCAGCTCAAAACACAGCTGGAAAGGTGGGGGTTCGATGAATCAGAATGATGTTCGGAAAGCGATTGACACACGCCTTTCCGGTTTGAGCCTGTCGCCGCGGATGCAGGCGGAGATTCGCTCCCGCGCTCACGGGAACGCACAGCCGCACATGCGGCGAAAGCTCTCCATGTCCCTTGCCTTTGCGCTGCTGGCTCTCCTTCTCGCGGCGACGGCAGGCGCGGCGGCATATTTCGGCGTCACGCGATTCCATGCCGAGCAGGAAAACAACGCCGTCTATCAGGCGCACGTTCTGGCTGTCGGCGAACAGATTCAGAGCCGCCATGCGGATATCACCCTAAACGACGCTGTTTTCGATGGCTCCAGCCTGTCCTTTGCGCTGGACATTTCGCACCGCAGCGGAACATCGACCCTTTACCTGTATCCGCGCGTCACCGCGATTCAGAACGGACAACAAATCAGCACCTCCGTCGTCGGCTTCCAGCGCATCTCCGAAAATCAATCCGTCAGCTCATTTTCCGCGCTGTACGGCGGCGCGTTCTATGACGGCATTCTGCTGAATCCTGCCGACAGCGGCTCGTTTAATCTCGATGTGCGGCTCAATGACAGGATTCCCAATCCCGATGAACCTGTGCAATGGTCGCTGGATTTTGATGTGCTGACGCCCAACTTCCCGATTGATCCGGCTCAATTCACCATAACGGAAGATGGCGACAGCAGGATTCTCACATGGGACAATATGGAACGGGACTGCCTGACCGCTTATCAAAACGGGCAGATTCTGACGGACGGATTGGATTCCCTGTTCAGCTATGCGCTCTATCTGCCCGTTCCGAACGGAATGACCGAGGACGAATGGGAGCA
>URJN01000345.1 GCA_900548125.1 uncultured Eubacteriales bacterium | reverse complement strand
TGCCACGCATCAAAGTCTTGCTCACGCGGGCGATTTTGTGCAATTTCCTATATGTTAAAAAGTGGGCTGAGCCTGCCTTCACCTCCGCCGAAGTCCGCCGCGCATCAAAGTCTTGCTCACGCGGGCGATTTTGTGCAATTTCCTATATAAAAAAGACTCATGCCGCCGCCATGACGGAATGAGTCCTTTGTCCTTATTTGCTGAGAACCGCAGAATCCCGCGCCAGAGCTTCGTCCATCGTCTTTTGCAGCATTTCGAGGTTCTTCTCGTTGTCAATGCCGCCGAGCAGGGGCTCGCCCACGATTCTGCCATTGCGGTCAAAGACATAGGTGGTGGGGAACGCCATGATGCCCAGCGCAAACGTTCCGGCTTCGCTGCTCGCGTCAAAGTAGATGTTGCGGTAATTCGCGCCGGTCATTTCGAGCAGCTGCTTCGCGGTTTCAATGCCCTGCTTGTTGCCGTCCAGCGTTTCCACGTTGATGCCGACGACCTCGCCGCCCTGCTCCTTGATGCGCTCATTCAGCGCGCTCAGGTCATCCAGCTCCTGCACGCAGGGCTTGCAGCCGTTGAACCAGAAGTTCACAACCGTGAAGGCATTGGCGGAAAACAGGCTGTTATCCACGTCGTTGCCGTCCAAATCCTTGCCGCTGAACTGCGGGAAGGCGTCGCCCTGCGCCGCATCCTCCGGCTGGCTGGATGCATCGCTCGCGGAAATCTCGGCAATCTTTTCTTCAATCGTCCGAATCTGCTCCGCATCCGCCTTGAGCTTCTCATATTCCTCCTCGGAGAACTGCTCCTTCGCGCCTTCCACCGCGCTCATAAGGACATCGCCGTAGTTGCTGCTGAGAACATCGTCGGTGACGTTTTTGCTCATAGAGAGAAAGACCTTCTCCCACAGCGCGTTGTTGGCGAGCAGAATCTCGTTTTCAACTTCCAGCAGCTCGTATTCGGTCTTTCCATCCAGCTCCGGAGCGGCGCTGCTTTCAGCACAGGCGGTCAGGGAGAAGGTCAGCAGCATAGCGGTCAGCAGCGCGATTACTCGATTCATTTTCATGGTTTTTTAATCTCCTTTTTCTTTTTTGATTTCATTGTTCGATCGGTCACCAAGACCGAATTGGTAGCTGATTGCGTCCTTGGGGCATGCCTTCATGCACATGCCGCAGCGGATGCACTCCGTATGGTTGGGCGATTTTGTGATATCCACATCCATCTTACAGGCTCTTGCGCAGGCGCCGCAGGATACGCATTTGCTCGTATCCACGCGCATCTGGAAAAGCGACACTTTATTGAGCAGCGCATAAAACGCGCCCAGCGGGCAGAGCCACTTGCAGAAGGGGCGATACATAAACACACTGCCCAGAACAACCGCCAGCAGCACACAGCTTTTCCATGTAAACAGCTTGCCCAGCGCGGCGCGGATGCCCGCATTCGTCAGGGACAGAGGAATCGCGCCCTCCAGCACACCCTGCGGGCAGAGATACTTGCAGAAGAACGGATCGCCCATGCCGAGCTGATTGGTCACCAGCATCGGAAGCAGGATCACCATCACCAGCAGCACTCCATATTTCAGATACCGCAAAGGCTTGAGCTTTCTGGTCGATATCTTGGGCGACGGGATTTTGTGCAGCAGCTCCTGAAACCACCCGAACGGGCAGAGGAAACCGCAGATGAATCTGCCCAATAGAACGCCGATTAAAATCAGAATTCCGGTGATGTAATAAGAAAACTTGAATTTCGACGAGCCGACGACCGCCTGAAACGAGCCGATGGGACAGGCTCCCGCCGCCCCGGGGCACGAGTAGCAGTTCAGCCCCGGTACGCAGACGTACTTGCCTGAGCCCTGATACAGCGTGCCTTTTTTGAAATTCGGCAGATGGATGTTGGTCAGCAGTGTGGCGCACGCCTGAATCCATCCGCGGAAGCGGGCGAGAATATGCGTTTTTTTCTTATCCAATGCCAACACACTCCATGCACAGGCGAATCGCCTTCGAGAAAACCGTATCCGCTTCTCCGCGCCAAACGCCGAAGCCGATCATCAGTACCGCTGCCGCCAGCAAAACGGATTGCAGCAGCCTTTTTCTTTGAACCATCGTTTTCCTCCTGTCGCTTTGATGGCATCAGTATAGACCATGGGGGTTAAAATCTCTGCTAAGAAAAACTTTACGCAGAACTTATTTCCGTCTGCTATAATAGATGAAGCAGGGAAAGCGTTTGGAGCCGAGTCTGCGTGCATGCGCGTCAAAATTTTAAAAAGCATGCTTTTTCATGCGCGGTCAGTCGGTCTTAACGCGCTTTCCTATTAAAAAAAGCAAAAACAGGATGGAGGA
>URJN01000344.1 GCA_900548125.1 uncultured Eubacteriales bacterium | reverse complement strand
TATGCGCCTTTTCTGCGGCGCGAAGGCAGGTCGGTCACGGAGTGTCCTTCATATGATAACCGAGGCGGAGAACCAGTGCCTGCGGATGATCGCCGAAATGCTCGCCGAAAAGGTTGAGACCGCCCGCGTTCTGAGCGTCGGCGTCCACGCTGATGACGATGGAGATATAGTCGTTTTGCCCGATATCCAAATCGTCGATGGTCACGTCGCTGATGCGTTTGTTGTCCAGAAAACTGCCCTCGTGCGTGACGCGCCATGTTTTCAAAAAGCCGAACTGCGTGGAGAGAATCGACCACCATTCCGGCGTGAGCCTTCCGCGGCGTCCGCCGCAGTCGCAGGGGCATGTCCAAATGCCCAGCCGCCTGCCGTTGATGGAAACGGAAATATCGCTCTTCCACGGGTCGCGGTACATCGGGGCTTCCGAACAGGCTTCAAAGGAGAATTCCAGCCAATCCAAGTCGATCACGTTCATTTCCAGTTGTCCGAAGCGATATTCGAGCGAACCCTGACGGAACCAGATGAGCTGTGCGCCGAATCGGTCGGGCGTGTAAAAGGCGGTGGGTCTATCCATATCGCCGAGCGTTGTGTTATCGTTGGCGAGCCCGCAGGTCGGCTGGATATCGGTCGCGGCGCTGTATCCGCCGATGGGCATTTGCAGGGTGAGCGAGGAAGGACGCTGTTCATCCTCCGGCGCAAGGGCAATGGCGAGCGTATCCAGCCGGCGGCTGCACAGCTTGACGACGCCGCGCACGCCGGGCTGGGTTTCCGTCGTGATGATGCCGGCTTCTTCCAGAATTTTGACGCTCAGCGCGGCGGTGGACATGGGAATATCCAGAGCCTGAGCCAGTTCGCCTACGCTCAGGGTGTGAATGCCCAATTCCTGCATGATGCGGATGCGCACGGGGGAAGCAAGCGCATGCGCGATGCGGTAAAGCGCATCCGGCTTGCTGATGGTCAGGTCGGCGTGTTTTCCAGAAAGCTCGTCCATATAAGTTCCCTCCAACCGGCAGAATAGTACAGAACATTCGCCGCCGGAGGGGCGATTCCCTGTTTAAATGGGTTCTTTTCATGGTTTGGTTTTTTGAAACTCATGATAAGCGGCGCAAAAATGTAGACGTGGAGCCTGAAAACTCACGGGCTTTGGCGGACTTACTTTATTGGAATTGCCTGACGCGAAAATTCCCTCCATGCGGGGCGTCCGACACGGAGGGAAGACCTTATGGATGATGGAGGGGAGTCAAGGATGGGTGGGAGTGTTCCTTAACATGGGAGTGTTGGTTATTTCTCAGCGGAGCGCTTCGCCCAGCTTGGCGCATGCGGCAAGCGCATCGTCGTCCGGTTCGTCCTGACAAATGACGCTCTCGGCGGCAAGGGTGATGCCGGCGGCTTCGCAGTCGCTTTCCCAAGTGCGCATCCATTCGCCGTCGCCCCAGCCATAAGAGCCGAACAGGGCGATCTTCTTGCCCGGCAGACTCGCTTTTACGGCTTCAAACATCGGCTCAAACTCGGAATCCTCCAGCTGCTCCGCGCCCATGGACGGGCAGCCGAAAGCAATCGCGTCGTATTGCGCCGCCTTGTCTGCGTCAAACTCTGCGGCGGTAAAGAGATCGGCTTGCGCAGCGGCGGCAACCGCCTGCGCCATGGCTTCGGTATGACCGGTTCCACTCCAATAAACAACAGCAACTTTACTCATTTTGTTATTCTCCTTTCTATGATGCGGACAGCCGCGGTGAACGCGGCAGCCCGAGTGTAGGCGGTTACGAGGCGACGGCAAGCTGGTTGATGCTGCGTCCGCAAGCGAAAAGACGCTTATAGACGTTGGTGCATTTGCGAAACTTGTCGAACGCCTTTTGCGCGGCGCATGCGTTTGAATAGCACTTCCAGCAGCCGCAGCAAAGACAGTTTTTTCCTTTGTTTTCGATGAAGCCGATGACGTCCTCGACCGGATAGCCGAGGAACAGCCCGACCTCGTGCGGAAAATCCCCGCCCGTGGAGAGGCGTGCGCAGAGCGTATCAACTGCATCGGAAACGGCGAGGGAGGAGTAGCCCAATTCTTTCAGGAACGCTGCTTCCCGCGAACCGTTGAGCATGGTCAACAGCTGGGCATGACGAAACATATAGCACAGAATACGACCGCCGCCAACATCAATCAGCCGAAGCGAAAGTCCCTTGGGCGCGAGAATGGCGGACATTTGGGCGGCTTCACGCTTGAGCAGCTGCATATCTGCGGGAATCAGACTTGTAATTCCTTATGCTGGAAATGCCGCCCTAAGCGCTGTTCCATGTATTGTCCTGACTTTACTCCCAGACTCTGCGAAAAGTTAAAAAAGCCCC
>URJN01000343.1 GCA_900548125.1 uncultured Eubacteriales bacterium | reverse complement strand
ATCCGCAATGACCAGATCGGTAGCGTCAATACCGATGATCTCAAATTTGCCCTGAAGGCCATTCTCATCTTTACATCTGCTGATTGCGTCGCAGACGCCCTCATCCAGGCCGTACATGCCAACGATTTCTTCTCCATAGGTCTGCCAGGAATCCTGTGCGTTGGAAAGTGCTACGGCATTGTCGCCATGTCCAGCAAGCGCGCAAAAGACGGCTTTGTCGAGTGGCTTGGCAAGGAGAATTTAACCAAGGGCGTGCAGGTCAATATTACGGATGCCGGCATTGATATCGATCTGTTTATCATTGTCGAGTACGGCATCTCCATCGTGGAGGTCTGCAACATCATCAAATCTCAGGTGTGCTACAAGATTGAGAACATGACGGGCGCGAAAGTGCGCAGAGTAAATATTTCGGTCGAGGGTATCCGCGTCTGATCCCTTTACGCTAACTGGAGGCGAGATTTTTTGTCACAGCAATCAATAGACGGATTGCTCCTCAAGGAAATGGTCATTGCGGGAGCCAATCTGCTTGAACAAAATCGTGAAGCAATCGACGCGCTGAACGTGTTCCCCGTGCCGGACGGCGATACGGGAACGAACATGTCCCTGACCATGAAATCGACGGTCAAGGAAATCGCAGCCGTGGACGAGCGCGATGCCAGCAAGCTGCTGAGCATGGCGGCGCGCGGCGCACTCAAGGGCGCGCGCGGCAACTCGGGCGTTATCCTTTCTCAGATTCTGCGCGGCTTTGCCCGCGGAATCGACGGCGCGGAGACCATCGACGCCGAAACGTTCGCCAAGGGACTCAGAGCCGGCGCGGACACGGCGTACAAGGCGGTCATGAAGCCGAAGGAAGGCACGATTCTGACGGTAATCCGCGTCATCGCGGAAGATTCTGCCCGCTATGTGACCAAGCATCCGGGCGACCTGCCCAAGCTGCTGGATAAGGTCATCCGCAGCGGCGAAGCCATCCTTGAAAAGACGCCGGACATGCTCCCTGCGCTCAAGCAGGCGGGCGTTGTGGACTCCGGTGGACAGGGACTGCTGACCGTGCTCAAGGGCTGGCGCGCCGCGTTCAACGGAGAAAAGATTGAGGATACGAGCGCGAATATCGGCAGCGCGGCGACCTTTGAATTTGAGGACGACCATGAATCCATGGATGAAATCAAGTTCAAGTACTGCACCGAGTTCATCGTGCAGAACATGAATCCGGGCGTTACCGAGGACGATATCAACAAATTCCGCACGCGCCTGACGCGCATCGGCGACTGCGTTGTGGTCGTCGGCGATTTCTCGCTGGTCAAGGTTCATGTACATACCAATGACCCCGGCAAGGCGATTCAGTATGCCTGCGAGCTGGGCGAACTGGTTAACATGAAAATTGACAACATGGCTGAGGAACGCCGTGAACGCCTGAAGAAGGCGGAGGAGGCGCAGAAGGCCGCTGCCGAAAAGCAGAAGCAGGAGGAAGCCGCCAAGGAAGAGCAGCCGCTCAAGGAATACGGCATGGTTGCCGTTTCGCTGGGCGAAGGCTTCTCGGGCATCTTCAGCGATTTGGGCGTTGACCACATCGTTGAAGGCGGTCAGACCATGAACCCGAGCATCGAGGACATCCTCGACGCGGTGGAGAAGGTCGGCGCAAAGACCGTGTTCATTCTGCCGAACAACTCCAACGTCATTCTCGCGGCTTCTCAGGCGGCGGAGCTTTCCGAACGGAACGTCATTGTTCTGCCGACGAAGAACGTCGCGATGGGCATCGGCGCGGTGATCGCCTTCAATCCGGAGGTGAGCGCGGAGGAAAACCGCGAAGCCATGACTGCCGCTGCCGAGCAGGTTAAGACCGGTCAGATTACGTTCGCGGTGCGCGATACCGTCTTTGAGGACAAGGAAATCAAGGAAGGCGACATCATTGGCATCCACAACGGACGCATCGAGGTCGTCGGACAGAGCATCCACGATATTGCGCTGGAGCTGGTCAAGCATGTCGTTGAGGACGGCGATTCGCTCATCACGATTTACTATGGTCAGGATACCAAGCAGGAAGATGCTGACGCGCTGGGCGCGGAAATCGCCGAGATGTTCAGCGATTTGGATGTGGAAGTGCAGTATGGCGGACAGCCGCTGTATTACTATCTGATTTCTGCCGAATAATTCCAGATGTTTTAATGCCGCGCTCTGCCGCTTGTCGGGAACGCGGCATTTTTTATGCGAGAGGGGAGGGGACGGTTGGGGCTCTGCCCCAAACCCCGGCAGGGAACATTGTTCCCTGCACCCTTTCTTCGCTTCGCGGCGGCTGAAATACGCTTTATTGAACGATGCGCATGCGCATCGTATAGTTATG
>URJN01000342.1 GCA_900548125.1 uncultured Eubacteriales bacterium | reverse complement strand
CTCCTGTCTGTATTTATTGAAAGTCGTTTCGACTAACAACCTACAAGCTATGTAACCCTATCCGGCAGGTTACATTTATGGATTCTTATTGCTTATCGGATGTTTCATTCTCGTAGAAGTGCTTTTCCCAGTCAAGCCACTTTCTGCCATTCATGCCCGAAATCTCTGCGCGTTCCTCCTGAGTCAGCCCCATGTCAAACGTATCGGAATACACGGTGTTGCTGTTTTTGAAATTCTCTTTGCCGTGCTTAATCATCGCGGCAATCGACGCGCGCTCAAAGAAGTGCATGGTCACCAAATTGAAATTCAGCTTGAGCAGTTCGCTGAGCTCTGCGTCCGTCTTCCCGTTGTGGGAAACGATATCCGGATACATCTTCCAGCCCTTGCAGATTTCCGCAACGTGCTTGGCTTCCTCCAGACCGCGGACATTGTTAATCATGGTCATATGCGCGCCCATGTCCTCAGCCATCTTCATCCGGTAAATAGCTTCCTCGAAGCCTTCGTTGATGCGAACCTCGGTACGGGCAATCAGCACGCAGTCCGTTCCTCGAATCGCTTCCAATGCCGCTTTGATTTTTGCCTTGAAATGCTCTCGGGAAACCAGCTCATACGGGTGTTCGCCGGGTTTTACATATCCCATGCGGGTGCAGCCGCGGATGCCCATACCGTCATCCAGTGTAAAGCCCTGTGCGCCGGCGTTGACCAGTCGCGTCACGTTGCGGTATGTATTTAGCGGACTGTCGCCATATCCTTCGTCAAAATCCACCAAAATCGGAATAGATGCGAAGGACGCAACACGCTCGGTCAGATAAATCAGTTCGTCACCGGTCATCAAGCCCAAATCCGGCGTGCCGGTCAGAGATGCGGCAGCAGGCGTTCCGGCAAGAAGCGCTGCCTTAAATCCGCACATTTCAGCAGCCTTCGTTGAATAGCAATCCCACACGCAGGGCGCAAAGACCATTTCTCCCTGCTTGAGCAGGTCCATAAAGCGCGTCTGTTTTTCTTCGAGCATCTTCACAATTGATTTCCTCCGTCCGATTCCGTTTATTTCTTGCAAACCTCTTCGGCAAATTTGAAGTAGTCCGCCTCTTTTTTCAGGTAATCCGCCGCATTAAAGCTCATCGCCCTGCGGTAAAGTGCCTTATCCAGTCCGCCCATATCATGCGTTTCGGAATAGACCGTGTTCTTGTTCGCATAGTTTTTAAGACCGAAATCCAGCATGCCGTACATCGAGCCTTTTTCCAGATAGTGCATGGTCACATAATTAAAGCCCAGCTCCTCGATGTCTTTCAGCTCAACCTCAGGGCTGCCATCCGGCTGAATGACCACATCCGGATACATCTTCCATCCATCCAAAATCTTGGAGGCATAGCGGCATTCCTCAATGTTGTAGTAACGGTTAACCAGCGTCATGGGAGCACCGATATCCTGCGCGCGCTTGCAGCGTTCGATTGCGTCATCCAGACCGTTGACCGGTCTTGCCTCCGTTCGGGCAATCAGCACGCAATCCGTACCCTCAATCACATCGAGCGCCGCCTTGACTTTGGCGATATAGGTTTCAATCGGAACAACTTTATAGGGATCAACCTTCACGCCTTTTTTGACCATCTCGATATTTCGGCTCTGTGCCAAACGATCATAGCCGCGAATGCCCATGCCGTCATCCAGCGTAAAGCCCGCGACGCCTGCCTTCAGCAGCTTTTCAACGTTTCGCGCCACGTTCAGCGGGCTGTCGCCGTAGCCCTCGTCAAAATCCACCAGCAGCGGAATGTTTCCAAAGTTTGCCACCCGCTCCGCAACGCCTACCAATTCGTCAACGCTGATCAAGCCCAAATCCGGAATACCCGTCAGGCTTTCGGAAACCGACGAGCCGCTCAGCAGTGCGCAATCAAATCCTGCCAGCTCAACCGCTTTCATCGAGTAGCAATCCCACACGCAGGGGGAAAGAAGTTGTTTTTCCGCAAGCATCTTCTTCAGCGAGCCTTTGAACATATTCGACCCTTCTTTCTTGTGACAATTTACCCGCGAGCCGCAGCATTTTTGCAGTTTATAAAGCTTTTATTGTGTTTCTGGCACATGGCATACAAATAAATCGCAGGTAAATAGTGTGTTTCTCCTACCGTTTGACACTATATTAACGCCTTTTGACCAGATTGTCAACACAAACAATTAACACTTGGTCAAAACTTTTTCAAATTATGTTCAAACTCTGTTTCACATCATTTTATCAAGTCCCAAAGGCACTATCCTGCCGTTTGGGGTGCCATCAGCTTTCGTTTTTGCGAAGCGCATCCATTTCGAGGGGTACAAAGCTCCATTTTCATCGTGCTTTCGCCTTGAACAGATGTGTT
>URJN01000341.1 GCA_900548125.1 uncultured Eubacteriales bacterium | reverse complement strand
AAATGCTGTCTATTATTATAGAATAAAAAACCGAACGATACAAGCCTGCCCCTCTTTTTTTGCAAAAAACAGAAGAATCGTCCAAGAAACATTCGCGTTTCTTAGACGATTCTGTTGATTCTATTGCAAAAAAGTCTTATTTTTCCAAGCCAAGACGCTTGAATACCTCATCCACATGCTTGTAATGATAAGCCAGATTGAAGCATTCGTCCAGCTCTTCCTTGTTCAGATGGCTGGTCACCGTTTCATCCTGCTCAAGCATATCGCGGAAAGGCTTCTGCTCCTGCCACGCGCGCATCGCGCAGCGCTGCACGCAGTCATACGCCGTTTCGCGGAGCATGCCCTTGTCGATGAGCGTCAGCAGAACATGCTGAGAGTTCGGCAGACCATAGGACATGCTCATCGAGCGGAGCATATTCTCCGGATAGACGAACAGGTCACCCAGAATGCGGGTCATCAGTGTGAGCATGTAATCCAGCAGCTCAGTCGCGTCCGGCAGGATGATGCGCTCCACGGAAGAATGGCTGATATCGCGCTCATGCCAGAGTGCCACATCCTCCATCGCCGCCAGCGCATAGCCGCGCAGCACGCGGGACAGACCGCAGACCTTCTCGCAGTTGATGGGGTTGCGCTTATGCGGCATCGCGGAGGAACCCTTCTGACCCGCGCGGAACGGCTCTTCGACCTCGCGCAGCTCGGTCTTCTGCAAGCCGCGAACCTCAGTCGCAAACTTTTCAAGGCTGGAGCCGGTGATGGCGATGACGCTCATCAGCTCGGCATAGCGGTCGCGCTGAAGCACCTGCGTGCTGATGGGCGACGGCGTCAGACCCATCTTTTCGCAGACATACTTTTCAACGAACGGATCGACGTTGGCATACGTGCCGACCGCGCCGGAGATTTTGCCGACACGGGTGGTCTTGTGCGCATGCTCCATGCGCTCAAGGTTGCGCTGCATCTCGGCATACCAGAGCGCGAACTTGAGTCCCAGCGTCGTCGGCTCGGCATGAACGCCGTGGGTGCGTCCCATGCATGGGGTCATCTTGTACTTGACCGCCTGAGAAGCCAGCACATCGATGAGCTTGTGCATGTCCGCCTCGATAATATCCAGAGCCTGAGAAACGACGCTGGAGAGCGCGGTATCCACCACATCCGTGCTGGTCAAGCCAAAATGCAGATACTTGGATTCTTCGCCGAGGCTTTCGGCGACACAGCGCGTGAACGCCACAACATCGTGGCGGGTAGACTGCTCAATCTCCTCAATGCGCTCAACAGTGAACTTTGCGTTCTCGCGCATTGCCTTCGCTGCTTCCGCGGGAACCTTGCCCAGCTGAACCCATGCGTCGGTCGCGTTCAGCTCAACTTCGAGCCAGGTTTCAAATTTCTTCTGCTTCGTCCACAGTGCCGCCATTTCGGGGCGCGTGTAGCGATCGATCATTCTTCGTGTCCTCCCATCAGACGGCGCAGAATCTCCTGATACGCGCCTTCCACATCGCCCAAATCGCGGCGGAAACGGTCCTTATCCAGCTTTTCACCGGTCTTGCTGTCCCAGAAACGGCAGGTATCCGGAGAAATCTCGTCGGCAAGCACGATGCGTCCATCGAAACGGCCGAACTCGAGCTTGAAGTCAATCAGCTCAATGCCCAGATCCTTGAGGTAGTCGGTCAGCAACTCGTTAATCTTGAGCGCCATGGAAGAAATCTGCTCCATTTCTTCCTTCGTCGCCAGCCCCATCGCCGCGATATGATAATCGTTGATCATCGGATCGCCGAGATCGTCGTTCTTATAGCAATACTCCAAAACCGTGCAGTTCAGATGCGTGCCCTCCGGCAGACCCAGACGCTTGGAGAGGCTGCCCGCCGCAATGTTGCGCACGATGACCTCGATGGGCACGATGGAAACGCGGCGCACAACGCTGTCGCGATCATTGAGCTGCTCGACGAGGTGCGTTTCGATGCCATGCTTTTCAAGCATCTTGAACAGGTGATTGCTGACCAGATTATTGACAACGCCTTTGCCGACAATCGTACCCTTCTTCAGACCGTTGAACGCGGTGGCATCATCCTTATAGTGAATCACCGCAAGGGTCGGATCATCCGTCGCAAAAACCTGCTTCGCCTTGCCTTCATACATCATTTCGAGCTGCTTAGCCATGGTTGAAGTTCCCCTTTCTTTCGTCACAAGGACAACGCCTGAACATGTTGCGCCCCGTATTGTAACAAAAAAGCCCGAGGAAAGGGGGATGCCGAAATGACCGAGGCACTGCATAATATTCTGTTGATTGTGAAAAAGCCGGTGGAAACCTTCAACGAGTTGAAATACCGCCGTTACCGCCATTGGGGACTGATCGCTCTCACC
>URJN01000340.1 GCA_900548125.1 uncultured Eubacteriales bacterium | reverse complement strand
AACGCGCAAGCGCTCCTTGCGATTTCCGATTTCCGTCACGCTGAATCCCGCACAGCGGGCGCGTGACTCCAATCCCCTCAGACTCCCTTCTTCGCTTCGCGGCGGTTTAAACGGGCTTTGAGTGAATCAGGGAACGCTTTGCTTCCTGATTCTTGTTTCTTTTGCTTCGTTTTGGGGGACGATTGGGGCTTTGCCCCAAACCCCAGCAGGGAACATTGTTCCCTGCACCCTTTCTTCGCTTCGCGGCGCTCTATTGAAAGATCAGCAATTCATTATTTACCCAGATATTCTTCTTCCGCAATGGCGCACAATCTACGGGTGAGGCGCATGATTCCATCCTCACGCTTTGTTTTACAGCCATTGGTCATCACGCAGAACACGGTCTGGCTTTCCGGCTCGACATACAGATTACAGACGATACCCTCATCGGTTCCCTGATGTCCATACACGCGCCGTCCCTCCAGAAGGGTATCCTGTCGGATGGTAAAGAAGCTATACGGCGAATCGGACGTGATCCCGGTCGTTTCCTCGCTCTGTTCCTGCCGCATCATCGCGATTGCGTCCTCGCTCAACACGCGGACGCCATCCACCGTGCCATCGCCGCAGAGCGCTATTCCCAGCCTTGTCAGATCCCGCGGACGAATGAGCAGGCTGCCGACCGTCACGCGATAATGCGTATCCGGCGTCGCCTGTGCGTCATAGGTCTGCCTAAGCGCATAGCTCGGCGCAATGTAAAGCGAGCCATCCTTATGATAGGTTGCGGTCAGGTACTCCGGTTCTTCCAGCTGCGTCGCCGTATAAGCGGCGTCTATGCCCAGCGGCTCAAAGAGGTATTCCCGCATAAAAGAGGACACGTCCTCTCCGGTTACGGATTCAATGATTGCGCCGGTGATACCCGCGCCGAAGTTGGAATACACATACTCGCTTCCGGGGCGGACATCCTTAAAATTGGCTTTCGCCTTTTGATCGAGCGCAATCATATTGCTGAGCTTACTCGACTTACTCGAATAGGAAGAATTCTCATTCAGCCCCGCCGTATGGCTCATCAGCATGCGCAGGGTGATGGGCGTATCGGGATAGCGCGGATTGCCGGCCGCATACCCCAGATACATGCTGATATCCTCATCCGGCTCCAGCATGCCGTCGTCCATCATCTTCATCAGCCCGATGCCCGTCACCAGCTTTGTGACCGACGCACAGCGGAAATAGCTCTTTTCCGTCACGGGCACGCCCGTCGTCTTCTGCTGCACGCCGTAATAATGTTCATATACGATTTCGCCGTTCTGCGCGCCAAGAAACGCGCCGCCGACCGCCTTCGTATCGCGGAAGATGCGATCGACGCGCTCATCCATGCTTTCCTCGGCAGCCGCAAGCGCAAGCGAAAAAATCATCGCCAGCGCAAGCATGATGCTCACGATTTTCTTCATTGAAATCCACTCCTGCAATTTAATCGTTCCCATCATATCACCCCTGCGGCGCAGTTTCAACCCCGCCATGCCGCCGATTTTGGATAACCAGTTGCTTTTCCACCTCCAAGAAGCTATACTATACCTAATTCACATACGGATAAGGAGTTGTTATTCCATGCTGACGCTGTTCCCCAAATTCAAAAAAAGGCTGATTCTCTTTGAAGTCCTGTACATCGCGCTGATGGTCGTGCTTTATATCCTCAAGCCGGGCGCAAACTCGATAGCGATGCTGCTCATGCTGCTCGTCGGCGCGCTGCTGATTGCCGCCGCGCAATACATTAACGCCGTCAACGCGCACAACCGCCAGCTGAACCGGCTGTACAATCAGCTGGACGTCGAAGGCTTCCTCAAGGAGTACGAGCCGCACCTGAATCAGAATCCGAGCAACCCGAACCTGTATACGATGATTCGCATGCACATCTCCAATGCGTATGCCGCGCAGGGACGCTTTGAGGACGCGATGAAGCTGCTCTCCTCCATTCAGGTCAAAGAGGGAAAGAAGCCTGAGCAGGCTCTCATCAGCCGCTACACGATTACCAGCAATCTCTGCTATTGCGCAGAACAGATGGGCGATATTCCCGCGGCAAAAAAATACCTTGACGAGCTTCACCGGCTCAAGAAGCAGCTTGAGGACATTCAGGAAACCAAGCCCATGAAGCAGCGCATGGCATTCTCCAGCGAGCTGAACGACCAGTGCATGGCTCTGCTGACGACCGGAAAGGCTGACATTGAAAAGCTCAAAACGCAGGTTCAGCAGAACAACACCCAGCAGCTGCACCGCGTCACCACCTCCCTGTGGATTGCCCGCGCCTACCTTGCCGAACAGAACCGCCGCGAAGCCGAAACCCTGCTGGAGAAGATTGTCAAGCTCGCGCCTGACCTTTACCCCGGCAAGGAAGCCGCGCGTCTGCT
>URJN01000339.1 GCA_900548125.1 uncultured Eubacteriales bacterium | reverse complement strand
GATAGAAGTCAATCATTTCGGAAAGCTCACTTTGACCGAAAATATCCGTCAGGCGGAAGCAATACAGGAAGGTTGAATCCGCGCCCTCCAGAGATACATATTCGAACACAGGCAGTGTGTCTCCGACAATGATGGGGTCGCCCTCGATAGAGCCTTCAACCATTTCGCCCGTACCGTCGTCAAAGAGGATAGGATAGGTCGGGATGATTTCATCGCCTTCGGCAAGCTGCGTCATGCCGCGCACCGGCAGACCATTGGCGTCGTAGCCTTCGGAGAAGCCGGAAATGATGCCTTCCGGATGAGCGGCGGTGAATACGATCATCAGGTAGCCTTCCTTGCCGTTGAGCGTCACGGGAATGACGCTTCGGCGCATGCTCTGCGTCTGCACCTGATCGTAGAGAACGACGAGCTGGTCGTCGAGCATGGGCCATGTGCCGTCAAAGCCGCTGATGATATCGCCGGTCTGCCAATCAATGCCGGCGTTCTGCATCGCGCCAAGCTCAATCCAGATGGTATCTTCGTCATCGCTGGCGTCGAGATAGAGCAGACCCTCAACCAGCGAGAGATTGGCAAGCTCATCCTGAGACAGAGTCATGTAGCAGGCGTAATCTGCGCTCATGTCAGAGAGAAAGGCGTATTCTTCCTCGTTTTCATTGTCATCAGGCGTAATCGAGCCGGAAAGGACAGAGCCGAATCCGCTCCAGCCGGAGCCTCCGGCCGGCGGCTGGCTGGGCGCGGGCGCAGCAGCACTGTTAGAAGCGTCCTCCGGCGCGACATAAGTGCCGCCGGGGATGAATACCGTGTTCAGCATCGTATCGGATAATCCGCCTGTCACGGCGGCAGAGGCCTGCGTCGGTGCTTGCAGGGTAAAGGTATAGTTGCCGCCGGCAAGAAGGGTTGCATAGCCATAGGTGAACTGGCTGTAATTCGGGTATTTTTCGCCGCAGTCATATTGTTCATCAAAATAAGTTACAAACTCGCTGACGTTGCTGCCGGGAACCAGAATGCTCATACCGGTCAGGTAATCGAACATATCCGTGCCGAGTGAGTAGTGAATCGCGGTGCGATACGTGGATTCAATCTGACTTGCCATATTGGGCGCGAATTGGCGCGTTGCATCGAGAAATGCCATGAAGTCCACCATATCGGTTGAGCTGTCGGCAAATTTTCCAAACGGATACATGCGCTGACGTGCGCGGCTGATGGTCGGGAGCTGTCCGTTTTCCAGTGCCTCCGTCAGGTAAGCGGAGTAGGTTTCGACCTGTCTGAGCAGGGTAGGAACAACGGAAAGGTCGATTACGCTCAGACTGAGGTAGTCATTGGGATTATTGCTGAGACATGCCTCCATATAGCGATCGACCATGGATACGGCGATGTCAGCGGATTTCATTTCAGGATTGGTGGCGAGGTCGCCCAGCCAGCCGTCGTAGCTCCAGCCGAGGGACGGCTCAAGCTCTTCGCTGGCAACCATGTAATCCGCATAACTCGGCAAATGGACAGCCATTTCATAAGTCGCCATCAGACAGGCGTCAAAGCCGATGATATCCAGATGAAAATCGGGGTCTTTCTGCTGAACGGCGTAGAGCGCATCGTTGACTTCGTGGATGGTCAGACTGTCGTTATCGGCGGTTTCGTCAAAGCAGATGCCCCACATGGAGCCGCCGCCGTGATCCCAGAGAATGAGAATATAGCGGTCGGCGGGGTAGGAGTCGGTCGCCCATGAAATAAAATCGACGAGCGCATCCTTGCTGCCCATGTTGCCGCGGCGAGGGGATTGGATATCCTCGAAGGAAAGATAGCCGATAGCGAAACGGTTGATGGCGTTGGGCTGTAAGTCGGAATCGTCCCATTCGGCTGCACCGCCCGCCTGAACGACGACGTTGACGTTGTCGGGCAAATCGACGCTGCACATTTCATAAATGTCGTTTACGCAGTCGCTTTGCAAATCTGTTCCGCACATGTACATCATAACAGTGGTCGTTGTTGCGGAAGCCTGTGCACAGACAAGTAGCAAAATGAGAAACAGTACAGACAGCAGAGCCGCCTTGATTTTCATGAGCATCCCCTCCGTTTGTTTAAAAAGCACAAGTCTTGTCCCGCTATTATAGCATATAAGCGGAAAAACCCGCAAGCGTGCATCCGGCGTCCCAAGTGTGTTTTCGTGCAGAAATTCTGCTTTTCGTGCAGAAACAGAGAGAAATGCCGATGCAGGGAAAAGAGTCTGAAAGAAAATAAGAAGGATAGGACGCACAGGGCAGTACATTCTTCGACGGGAAAGAATCCGGCATGACGGGACGATTTCGCGGAGGAAGGCACTTTGTGATGAAGGACCCCCTTCGACCGCGTGGCGCGTACCGACGGCAATGGCCACTTCTGCATCAAGGGCGTAGCTCCTGGCTCGTACCACA
>URJN01000338.1 GCA_900548125.1 uncultured Eubacteriales bacterium | reverse complement strand
AGGGCTTTCCGAGCGTTTACGGCGCCCGTTTGGCGCATCGCCCTTTGGAAACCTTCGGGCGCAAATACTTAGTTTTATTCTTGAAACATCGGTGTTGCGAGCTTGACAGCTCCTTCAAAGCAGCTTCTTTTTTATAAAAAAGAACCTTCTATCTTTGCGCCATGCCCAGCGCGCAAAGCAGCGCGCCGTTCACGCGCGCCATCGCCACGCTTTCGATATGTCCGGCCTTCGTGCGCAGACGCCGTTTTTCAATTGTACGAATCTGTTCGCATAACACCAGAGAATCGCTTTGCAGCCCGCTGTCCCGTGCGCTGATCCACACATGCGTCGGCAGGTCGTTCTTGCCCACGCGCGAGGTCATCGCCGCGCAGATGACCGTTGGCGAAAACCGATTGCCCCGATCATTCTGCACAATCAACACCGGACGCACGCCGCCCTGCTCGCTGCCCTGCACAGGATTCAGGTCCGCGATAAAGATATCTCCGCGAGTGATCTCCATGCTCTCACAACCCCAAGGGAAGAAATCATGGAGCCGCGCCCCCGCAGTTTCATTCTATGCGGTTTTCGCGTCACTCGACCCTCAGCGCGTCGCATACATCCCATGCGGTCATGCCGCGCGCGCCCAGATGCGCCTGCGCCGTTTCACCCGCGCGTCCGTGATAAAACGCGCCGACACGCGCCGCATCCCATGTACTCATGCCCTGCGCCATCAGCGAGGCGATTACGCCCGTCAGCACATCGCCGCAGCCGCCGGTTCCCATGCCGTCGCACCCGACGATGTTCATCGCCACGTCTTCGCCCTGCGCAATGATGGTCGTTGCACCCTTGAGCAGCACGCACGCGCCCAAATCCGCCGCAAGCTGCTGTGCGAATTCCACCGGCGCGGCGAGAACCGCCTGAACCGTTGTATCGCACAGCCTTGCCATCTCGCCCGGATGCGGCGTCAGCACCGTGTTTGCCCCCACGCCGCCTCCATGCTTCGCCAAGAGAAAGAGCGCGTCCGCGTCGATGACCTTCGGCGTATCGCTCCGGACAAGAGCTTCGACCGCGAGCCACGCACCGTCCGTCCGCCCCAATCCGGGACCGATGGCGAGTGCCGCTTTGCCCTTCGCCAATTCTGTGAGCAGTTCCGCCGCGCCCGCGTCCAGCTCCGCGCCGTCGGAAACAACCTTCGCCATCGCACAGGGTGCCTGCGCCTGAACCGTATTCAGCACCGCAAACGGACACGCCGCCGTCACCAGCCCCGCGCCCGACCGCAGAGCCGCCCTTGCACAGAGCGTCGCCGCGCCTGCCATGCCCTCGCTTCCCGCCACGCTCAGCACATGACCGAACGTGCCTTTGTTTCCGTCCCGCGGACGGGCGGGAAGCAACGCGCGCACATCGTCCTCTTCCAGAACGTCATATCCCTGTGCGCCGTCCCATTCGGGCAGGATGCCGATATCGCAGACCGTCAGCTTGCCGGTATAGGCGCGCCCCGGATAAATCATCAGCCCATGCTTGGCGCGATGAAAGGTCACCGTCTGCGCGGCATGCACCGCGTCGCCAAGCACCTGCCCCGTCGCGCCGTCCACGCCGGACGGGATATCCACCGCAACAATCGGCAGACCGCTCTCGTTCATCCGCTGAACCGCATAGAGCGCAACGCCCTCCAGCTCGCGGCTCAGTCCCGTTCCATAGAGCGCATCAACGACCGCCGCACAGTCCGCCGGAATCTCCGGTGCTTCGCCGTAAAGCACATTGAGCGCCGCGCCGCAGCTGTTGAGCAGACAGGCGTTGACCCCTGCATCGCCCTTCATCTGCGACGGACTTTTGAGCAGCCAGACATCCGCCCTGCCGCCCTGCTGCATCCAGAGCCTTGCCGCCGCGCATCCGTCGCCGCCGTTGTTGCCCGCTCCGCAGACAAACAGCACGCGGCTTTTTGAAGGCGCATATTCGCACAGAGCAGCGATAACCGCCTGCGCCGCATGCTCCATCAGCAGGATGGAGGGATAGCCCGTTCCTTCCAGAAATGCACGCTCCATCTCCCGCATATCCTGCGGAGAAATCGTATGGTTCATCAAAAGCCTCCTATCACCGCGAACGCTATGGCACTGTCCCCCTCGTGGCTCAGTGAAATCTGCACGCCCGCGCCGCCGATCTGCTCCAACCGCTCTTTCGCCGCGCCTGTCAATTCCGCGGCGGGCGCACCTTTTTCGTTGTGAACGACGCTGATATTCCACGGCATCACGCCGCCCGAAAAGCCCGTGCCCAGGGCTTTGGCGACCGCTTCCTTGGCGGCGAACATCGCCGCCGCGCTTTGCGCCCTGCCCTTGCCCTTTTGGTTAAGATAAGCGCGTTCTTCCGGCGTAAAGACCCGCTCATAAAAATGCTCTTTTTCAATTGCCCTTTCGATTCGCGCAACGCCGCACAG
>URJN01000337.1 GCA_900548125.1 uncultured Eubacteriales bacterium | reverse complement strand
TCCTGTGCCCGTTGTTCACAGATTGCCTCCAGAACAGATAGCTTGCTGTCAAAGTGATGATAAAAGCCGCCCTTTGAAAAGCCCACCTCATCCAGGATATCCTGAATGGATGTCTTTTCATACCCCTTTGTATAAAAGAGCTTTTCGGCTGCCACCAGCAGCTCACTGCGGCGTGCATCCCCTTTTTTCAATCACTTTTCCCCCTAGTTTGCTTTTGCATTACTCGCTCGTGTTTGACGCCGACCCGTCATTATAGAGTATTTCATTCTGCATGGCGCGGTATGTCGTCGTCCAGAGCTTTTTCTTTTCAATGACATTCCCGCTTGCGTCCTTATATACCTTATAGGTATCAACGACATAGCCCGTACGCTTCTTGCGGCCCTGTTTTCTTGTCCCGACCGGCAGGGATTTATCCAGCGTATAAACCACTTCGTCATCCGGCTTGATTGTCTTGATGACCTCGGATTCAAGGTCTATGCTCTGCCCATTCGGCAGGAGCTTTCCGTAAACCTGAACCGTAATCTGCTGGTTTTCATACCACGCGACAATAAACACCGGATAATCCGTGTTGTTTCTGAATACAAAATCCAGCGACGGCCAGTTTACCGTCGCATCTTCGCCCTTGTTGACATATGAAGACGGCCAACTATGCGCACTGCGCTTGACAATCTCCAAATCAGCACGTACAACTGCGTTAAACAGTGTAGACGATGTTTGGCAAACGCCTCCGCCCGTATCATCAACCAACATGCCGCCCGCAATCGAGCCTGCTTCACGATAGCCTTTTTCGCCGGTTCGCTGTCCCGTGCTGTCGTTGAAGGACATTGTCTCCCCCGGTTTGACCATTTTGCCGTTCAGCGCATCAGCGGATATTTCAATATTGGTATTTCGATCCTTATCCTTGGTCGTGTTCGTCGTAAAAGACGAAACCAGCCCAAATTGACCGACAAGCTGTTTTTGGGTGACCTTCGGCTCAACGCTTTCGCCCTGAGGCGTAATCACACGATCGTACGCTCTTGCATCAAGCGCATCAAGGATATCCTCTTGAAGCTGAGTACGATTGATTCGATATCCCGATTTCGCTTCGGAAAACGTAAACGTCCTGCTCTGAACATCAAACGCTGCAAGCGCAGCGTCCGTTGCGTCATATTCAAGACTGTCTGCAATAATTCCGACGAGCCGATCAATTGCCGACCGATCATAGGTGAATCCGGTAGTAAACGATGCGCCGTTTTGAGCCGTAGCATGAATAACAGAAAGCCGCTCTTCCAGCGTTCCGTAACGCCCAATGTTGTATGCGCTGTCGAGAATCGTTTGAGCATCAAACGTCATCGGAACTTCATCGGAGGTAATGCGCCATTTTCTGTCGGCGGCCTGTACCACGAGGGAAAAAGCACCCGATGTTTCCTGCTGACGGTCGGAAAAAAGCAACGCCGCCTCTTCTCTCGTCATGCCGCCCAAATCAATTCCGTCAACCGTTATACCGGAATAATAGGTGTCTTGCCCAATAGTTTGAGTGATGGCGGCATACGAACGATATGCCGCCATTCTTTCCTGATATAGTTTTGCCCCAAAGACCCACAGGGCAGCGCACCCCGCGATAACCAGCAATGTCCAAAACGGGAAGAGTTTCCGTTCCTCTTTTGTGCGCGCCTTGCGGCGGTTCAAAGCCATTAGATTAACCCTTTCTTTTCAAAACCGATTCAATCAGTCACGCTGCTGCTTTCCCGCGTCGATTGCGGCGAACAGCTCTTTTTCATTCATACGGTAAGACAGAATATGCAGGCTGTCAGACAGATGCACATTGTTGACCGCAACGCCTTCCGGCAGATTCAAATCGACCGGTGCAAAATTCCAGATTGCACGCACACCGCCTTTGACCAGCAAATCGCAGGTCGGCTGCGCATGCGTAGCAGGAACAGCCAGAACAGCAATATCAACCTTATGAGCAGAAAGCCACGCATCGAGCTTGTCCATCGGCTGCACAAGGATGCCGTGTACGTCGATACCCACCAGGGCCGGTGAAACGTCAAACATCGCCTGAACGTTGAAGCCTTCTTTTTCGAAGCCCGCGTAATTCGCCACTGCGCGGCCGATATTGCCCGCGCCAATGATGATTACATGATACTGGTGGTTCAGACCCAAAATTTCCCCGATTCGTTCTTTTAAATTGGATACATGATAGCCGTATCCCTGTTGACCAAAACCGCCGAAGCAGTTGATATCCTGGCGAATCTGCGACGCTGTAAGGTTCATCCGCTCCCCCAGCTCCTGGGAGGAAATGCGCACTACGCCCGCCTTCTCCAGCTCGCGCAAATGGCGGTAATACATAGGCAGCCTGCGAACTACTGCGTCAGAAACCCTTGATTTGTAAGCCATGGGTACTTCACTCCTTGATAACAATAAAGCAAATTCATCTC
>URJN01000336.1 GCA_900548125.1 uncultured Eubacteriales bacterium | reverse complement strand
CGGAAGGTGCGGTCATGATGGAAATGTAAGGAGAAGGACGGACATTTGGACTTCTTCGCCGCATTAACCGTATAGTTTTATGGAAAACCGCTTCTGATATAACAGGAGCGGTTTTTTTGACGTATAGGAAATGACATAAAATCGCTTGGATGCACAGAGATTCAGAATATGCAGACTGTTCATATGATGCGTGAAATACAGTCGAAGGGTTGAAAAGAAAGTAGGGAATATGTTATAATCTAAAATTAGGTAGTTAGGACTGTCTGGTTGAACAAAGACAGTCCCTTAAAAGGAAAGCCGATTATGCGCGGAGATGCCCCCGCGCCTGCATATGGAGAGAAACAAGTGATGAAACGTTTGATGAATATGGGATGGCTGAGAAAAGCCGGCATGTTTTTGCTGGATATCGTGCTGGTAATCTTGGCGGTATATCTGAGCATGGAGCTGCGCTTTGAAATGTATATCCCCGAAAGGCATATGCACACGATGTTTAAAGCACTGCCGATGGTGGTCGTTGTATACATGGCATGCTATATTGTCGGCGGCATTTATCAAATCATGTGGCGGTATGCCGGCGTGCGCGATGTAGCGAGACTGTGCGTATTCAGTGCGATTGCCTGCGGAGCGACGCTTGCCATCAATCAGTTTTTCAGTTTGGAGCTGTTCCGAAGCGTCCTGATCCTGACGGCATTGCTGGCGATGGTTGCCATCGGTGGAAGCCGTATGATTTGGCGGGTCTGCTCCAAGGACAGGATATCCGGCGAGTTGGGCGACGCTATGCCGGTGATGGTTGTCGGCGCGGGCGAAGCGGGTGCTTATGCTGTCAATATCTGTAACAAAAACCCCAAGCGCATGGGCAAGCCAGTCATTCTGGTAGATGATGCGCATAACAAGCAGGGACTCAGGATTCAGAACGTGCCGGTTCGCGGAACGACGAAGGATATTCCCAAGCTGGTTTCGCGCTATGGCATCCGTGAAATCATCATCGCCATCCCGTCGCTTGGAACGGGCAAGCGCATGCAGCAGATTCTGGAGCTTTGCAACCAGACGCACTGCCATACGCGGATGTTCTCTGAGCCGACGGATACCGACGCGGCAGGAAGTGAATCGACACCGTTCATTCGCGAGCTGAATATTTCCGACTTCCTTTCCCGCGATGAAATTGAGCTGGATATGGGGTCGATTGCGGGCTATCTGTCCGGAAAGACGGTCATGGTCACGGGCGGCGGCGGCTCCATCGGCTCTGAGTTGTGCCGACAGATTATGCGCTTTAAGCCGAAGCTGCTCATTATCTTTGAAATCTACGAAAACTGCGCTTATGAGCTGATGTACGACCTGCGCCAGCGTTACGGCAAGGATTGTCCGGTTATCACGCTGATTGGCTCGATTCGCGACAAGCAGCGTCTGGACGAGGTCTTTGACGAGTATCATCCCGAGGTCGTGTTCCATGCGGCGGCGCACAAGCATGTGCCGCTGATGGAGCTCAGCCCTGCGGAAGCCATCAAGAACAACGTGTTTGGCACGCGCAATCTGCTTGAGTCCGCCAGTGCGCACGGCGTGGAACGGCTTGTCCAGCTGTCTACGGATAAAGCGGTCAACCCGACGAACGTCATGGGCGCGACCAAACGCATTACGGAAATGCTGATTCAGCGTTACGGCGAAAAGACCAACATGAAGTGCATGGCGGTTCGATTCGGCAACGTGCTGGGCAGTCACGGAAGCGTGATTCCGCTGATGGAGAGCCAGATTCGCCGCGGCGGTCCGGTCACGGTCACACATCCGGACATCACGCGCTATTTCATGACCATTCCGGAAGCGGCGCAGCTCGTTCTTCAGGCGGGCGGCATCGCCAAGAGCGGATCGATTTTCGTGCTGGACATGGGCGAACCCGTCCGCATCATGGATTTGGCTGAAAAGCTCATCCGCGCCTACGGCTATGAGCCGAACGTCGATATGCCGATTAAGATTATCGGTCTGCGCCCGGGCGAAAAGCTGTACGAGGAACTGCTGATGGATTCCGAGCGCGACAAGATGACCCGAACCGCGCATAAGAAGATTTTCGTCGCCAACGTGGATAAAATCGACGACGCACAGTATGACCACATGATGCAGGTTTTGCAGTGCGTCGAGGACAAGAACGACGAGCGCGCGGTGGAAGCCATCGCGGAAATCGTTCCGACCTATCATCCCGCGAAGAATCGCCCGGGAAACAAACCGGAGCAGGCAGCGGGCTGAGCCTGCGCGCGCCTCCGCCGAAGTGTGAAATAAGCTGAAGATTTGCTCACGCGGGCGTGTTTACGCAATTGACTATGTATTTATGATGAAGGGGCTGTCAAGCTAACAACACCGATATTTCAAGAATAAAACGAAGGATTTGCGCCTGAAGGTTTCCAAAGGGCGAGCGGAAAGCCTTTTGGTGG
>URJN01000335.1 GCA_900548125.1 uncultured Eubacteriales bacterium | reverse complement strand
GGTCAAGCCGCGCGTATGATAGGTGAAGACGATTTCGTGCGCGCCCGCTTCGACAAAGACGCCCATGAACGCGACGTCGCAGTTGACGATCTCCGCTTTTTGCCCATCGACCGTGGCGGAAAACCCCTTGTCAAACGGGATGGTAAAGACCAGCATGCCGGCGTCCTTTGCGTCGATCTTCGCGGTAAAGCCGTTGGCGAAGGTCTTAAAGGAATCGCAGGCATTTTCTTTCAGGCGGGCGACGCTCTCACGCCAATCCGGAATGGCATAAACGTCGAGCTTTGCCATGCGGTCGCCGTACTTTTCCAGCGCGTCGTCCTCCAGCGTGACAGCGGCGAGCATGACGGTCGGCACGGTTTCGCTGTCCATCCGCTGATGATGTGTGCCGGTGCAGAACGTCTGCAAAAAGCCCATCGGCACGGCGTTCGGATTGGTATAGACGGGGATTCCGTTTTCTTCGCGGTCAAGCACAAAGCCTTCGGGAACGGGGGAATCGTCGATTTTGTAGTATTCCGTGACGCTGAGGAATGCGCGGAGTGCCGCGCTGTCATTGGGCGGGCAGACGGTGGTGGATTCGTCATAGCCAAAGCCAGCCATGGACACGAAGCGCCCGACCGTAGACGCACGCAGGCTCATGAAGTTCGTCAGCGAGGATGCGCCACGCAGAAGCCCGTAATTGCGAATTTTTTTGCCATAGTCGATGCGCCTCCAGTCTTTGAAATCGGGCTGAGCGGCGGCTTCAAGCGTCGGCTCGGCGATTTCGCTGAGCGTATAGACGCCCTGACCGGGCGTTTCACTGCCGGAGAGCAGGTATTTGTCGCCTACGGCGATATATCCGGCATACTGGATGACGGCGACTGCGCAGACGAGCGCGAGCGCGGCGGTAAAGCGCGGCTTTTTCAAAATGAGGAGCAGCATTGCGCCGCCGCCGAGCAGCGTGGCAAAGACGGACAGCATACGGAACGCATTTGACGCATACGCGCCGCCGCGACGGTTCAGAAGCACCTGACCGATTCGCCCGACAAAGCCGCTCTTTGCGCTCAGTGTCGTCAGCAGGCTTTCCGGAAGCATAAAGGGCACGGTCAACAGCAGAACCAGCGCGGTCAACGCGGCAAAGGCATGCGGAAAGGAAGAATTCGGCGCGTCCGTTTTTTCGGCAAAAGGCTGGAGGGCATAGAGCGTGGCGAGCGTGGTCATCAGCGCAAGCCCGTACCACCAGCGGGTATAGCCGACGTTTGTTTCCAGTGCGAACACGCCGCACAGAACCGGCACCGCGCTGCAAATCAGCAGAGTCAGAAGCAGCAGCTTGAGCCAATGCTGCTTTTTTTGCGCAAAGGCAAAGACTGCCGCGCCTGTCATGCCGAACACGGGCAGATAGGCGGCGGTTGAACACCAGCTTCCCGCGTCGCCGTAATAGGCGTGGACGACGTTGCTCTCAATGGGCATCAGAAGCGCACGAAGCCGCTCGATCAGGACGCTGAAGGTGTAATGCTGGGCAAGGAGCGGCGTGTCGCCTGCGCCCGTCCGCGTGATGCTGAGCATGAAGAGCATCGCGGGGCAGAGAAGAACGCCCGCCAGCGCACAGCCTATGCCGCATTCAAAAACAAGAGAGAACACGCGGCGCACCGTGCGGTAGGGCTTCCAATCGCTGCTGAAAAAGCGAAAGACGAAGTACAGCGCAGCCAGCAGTGCACTGGACAGCATAAAGTAGTAGTTTGTCAGCGTATTCAGCCCGCAGAACAGCGCCAGCGCACCGAAACGCGGACGATCGCTCATGACCATTTCCATGCCGAGCAGAATGAGCGGGAAGAAAGCGATGACCTCTGTAAAATGATAAAACTGCGTATTGACGAGCGTGAAGGAGGAAAATGTGTACAGCACACTGCCCAGCAGCGCAAGCCTTTCATTCTTCATCATCCTGCGCAGATAGCAAAATGAGGTCGCCGCGCAGACGGCGTGCTTGAGAATCGCCATGACGCTGATGCCATACGGAATCAGCGCGGCAGGCAGCGATATTTCCGAGAAAAAATATGCAGCTCCGCCGTAGAGCTCCTTCAAATGCAAAAACGAGCCTATAGCTATGTTATCCGCTTCGAGATCCTTTGCGGTAAGCAAAAGGAAAAGCACAGCAGATACAGCAATAAGAGGCGCAGCAATGAACGAAAGCTTTAAAAGCACAATCCTGTTTTTCAGGGAAAGCACCGCAGCGGTGAAAAGAAAAATAAACGCCGCAATAAATTTGCCGCCGTCGGGCAGCAGAATTTTATCGGCAAAACCCGCAAACACAAGCAGGCAATGCGCACCGCTGCGTAGAGCGTAAACGGAAAGGATAAGCGCAAGCACCGTGAAAAGCACCTTTTTATATATTGCGCCGCCCGAAGAATATACACACAGAAAATGAGACGCAAGGAATATCAGCACCGCCGCTGCCGACGCTATTAAA
>URJN01000334.1 GCA_900548125.1 uncultured Eubacteriales bacterium | reverse complement strand
GCAAAGCCCCAATCGTAATCCCCCCGAGTTGTGAACACCTTTGTGGATAACTTCGTCGGTTGTTTTGGGGATTTCCAAGAGTTTTCAACAGCCCAAAAGCCTGTTGACAGCTCGATTTTTGGGACTTATCCAAGTTGTCCACCGCTCTACGACTCCTTCTGCTGAACATATATACTGCTACTACCCCATGGAGGTTTGATAAAATGCGATTTGTCTGCGATACCAATGAACTGAATACCTCTCTTTCCATTGTCAGCCGCGCGCTTGCCGTGCGCTCCACCAAGCCGATTTTGGAAGGCATCCTTTTTGAATCCTGCGATGAAGGTCTGCGCCTGACCTGCACCGATCTCGCGCTGGGTATCGAAACCACCCTTCCCGCGACGTTCTCCGAGGAAGGACGCGCTGTTCTGCCGGGCAAGCTGCTCTGCGAAATCATTCGTAAGCTCCCCGGCGGCTCCTGTGATATCGCCATCGGCGAGCGCATGCAGGCGACCATCCGCTGTGCAAGCATCCGCACGACAATCACCGGCTTTGATCCGGTTGAATATCCGGAGCTGCCGCAGGTGGAGGGCGAAAGCTTCTCTCTGCCCCAAAACACGCTGAAGGATATGATTGGCCGTACGCTCTTCGCCATCGCGCAGGATGAAAGCCGCCCGATTCTGACAGGATGCCTGATGGAGATTAACCATACGGAGATGCGCGTCGTCGCGCTCGACGGCTTCCGCCTTGCTCTGCGCAAGGAAAACGTTCAGGGACCGAGCGCGGAAATCAACGCGGTTGTCGGCGGCCGCGTTTTGGGCGACATCGCCAAAATCCTTGCGGATACGGAAGAGGAAGCGTCCCTTTGCTTTACCAAGACGCATATCCGCCTGAATATCGGTCAGACACGCATCGTCGCGCGCCTGCTGGAGGGCGAATTCATCCGCTATCGCCAGATTCTGCCGGAAGAATGGCAGACCCGCGTCACCGTAGAACGCGCAGAGCTGGGCAGCGCCATCGACCGCGCTAGCCTGATTGCGCGCGAGGGCAAGACCAATCTGGTCTGCTTCAAGATTGACGGCGAAACGCTGGAGGTCACGTCCAACTCCGAAACCGGCGATATGGAAGAAAAGATGAACGTCATGACCGAGGGCAAGGATTTGACGATTGCCTTCAACGTGCGCTATATCACGGATGTTCTCAAGGCACTGAGCGACGATCAGGTTGTCATGCGCTTTAATTCCAATGTCAGCCCGTGCGTCGTCTGCCCGACCGAGGGCGACGCTTACCTGTATCTGGTTCTGCCTGTGCGCGTATTCAACGCCTAAAATGCGATGATCGTTTCGACGCTCAGCCTGAGCCATTTCAGAAATTATGAGCAGGTCTTGATTGAGCCGGATGCGGGTGTGACCGTCTTTACCGGTCCGAACGCGCAGGGAAAGACCAATATCCTCGAAGCCCTGCATGTCTGCTGTCTGGGGCGCAGTCATCGAACCGCACGCGATGAGGAAATGATCCAGTGGGGGCAGGAAAACGCCCGCATACTGGTTCGGACGCGCCAGGCAGACGGCACGCACGAGGTTTCCATCCTTTTAAGCAGGACACAGAAGAAAAAAAAGACGGTGCGCATCGGTGCGCGGCAGGCAGAGCGAATCGGAGAACTGCTCGGTCATGTCTGCGGCGTGCTTTTTTCGCCGGAGGATCTGCAAATCGTCAAGGACGGACCGGCGGAAAGGCGCAGATTCATGGATATGCAGCTTTCCCAGCTCAGACCGGCATATTTTTACGCCCTTCAGCGCGCTGTTCGGACGCTGAACCAGCGCAACGCGCTGCTCAAGGACATCGCGCGCAACCCATCCCTGATGCCGACGCTGGATATGTGGGATGAACAGCTGGCGGCAAACGGTGCGCTGATTTATGAAAACCGCAGGGAAGCCATCGGAAAGCTGAGCGAGCTGGCGCGTCAGGCGCATGCGTCGCTGACCGGCGGACGGGAAGAATTGAATCTTCGGTATATTTCGCAGATTGGCGACGTGTCCAATGCGTATGAGGCGATTCTGGAGAAGCTGCATGCGGCGCGGAAGGAAGATTTGCGCCGCATGACCACGACGGTCGGCATCCACAGGGATGACATGGGCATCTCCATCAACGGAAAGGAAGCGCGGACGTTTGCCTCTCAGGGGCAGCAGCGCAGCGCGGTTCTGTCGCTGAAGCTGGCTCAGTTGGAATGGGCGGGCATGGAAAGCGGAGAAGCACCGATTCTGATGCTGGATGACGTGATGAGCGAGCTTGACCCCGGCCGCCGCAGACAGCTGATTGAGCGAATCGACCGCGTGCAGACCTTTGTCACCTGTACGGACATCTCCGATTTGGCGGGAGCGCGTCAGGGCGCGGTTTACCGCGTGGAAAACGGGAAGCTGGAGCGGCGGGGATAAAAAAGCGGGCTGAGCCCGCCTTCACTTCCGCCGAAGTTTGCCACGCATCAAA
>URJN01000333.1 GCA_900548125.1 uncultured Eubacteriales bacterium | reverse complement strand
TTCAGGATGAGGATGCGGGACGTCTGGTTTCCGCGCTCATGGATAAGGGATTCGGCGTGACCAAGCTCGCCACGACGGGCGGCTTTCTGCGCGCTGGCAATACCACGCTCATCAGCGGCGTGGAGGATGAAAAGCTCGATGCCGCGCTTGCCGTGATTGAAAAAATCTGCAAGAGCCGCGAGCAGATTACCGCCTCGACCACCCCGATGGGCGGCGCAGGCGGCGTGTATGTGCCGTATCCGATTCGCGTGACGGTCGGCGGCGCGACGGTGTTCGTGCTGGAGGTCAGCCAGTTCCTCAAGGTGTGATATGATTTCCTTTTCAGACCTGAAGGGGCAGTCTGCGCATATTGCAAGGCTGCAAAGCGATTTTGCGCGGGGGAGCTATGTTCACGCCTATCTCTTTACAGGACCGAAGGGCACGGGCAAACGTTCCGCCGCGCAGCTTTGCGCCATGGCTGCGCTTTGCCGCAGCGCGCATAAGCCCTGCGGTGCGTGCGGTCCGTGTCGGCGCGTCCTTTCCGGAACGCATCCCGATGTGCATACGGTGCTGCCTGAAAAGGGCAAGCAGTGGATCACGGTCGATGTGATGCGCAATATGCTCGAAACGGTTTCCGTCAAGAGCTTTGAGGACGGCGCGAAGGTGATTCTCATTCCGAACGCGGAGAAGATGAATGCCGCCGCGCAGAACTGCCTGCTCAAGACGCTTGAAGAGCCGCCGGAGGCGACCGTCTTTTTCCTGATGACGGATCAGCCTGCCGCGCTGCTCCCGACGGTTATTTCCCGATGCCGCGTGGTGAGGTTTCACCCGCTGAGCGTGGAGGATTGCGCCGCAAGGCTTGTTGCGCTCGGTGAACGGGCGGATGACGCTGCGAAAAAAGCGCGCATGGCGGAAGGCTGTGTCGGGCGCGCACTTGAGATTGACGAACAGCAACTATCCCTGCGCCAGCAACTGACGCGGGATGTTTTTTCCGTTCACCGTCCGGCGGATATTCTGCCGGTTGTGAACGCATATAAGGAGGACAAGGAACGCCAGAAACAGGCGATAGACACGCTGGAATGCGCTGTGCGCGATATATTGGTCGCGCAGGCGGGCGGCATGTCCCTTGCGGACGCGGACTATGACAGGCAGGCGCAGAGCTTTGCCGATGCCGTACCGCTTTCCGGAGGACTTGCGCTGATGGAAAAGGTGACGCATGCGCGCATGATGATGCAGAGCAACGTTGCGTTTGCCTCGGCGATGGAGTCTGTCCTGCTTCAAATATCGGAGGAATATGCCAAATGGCCATGGTAATCAGGGTGCGCTTTAAGCGCGCTGCCAAACTATATGACTTTGACCCGAATGGGCTTGACCTGCACAACGGTATGAGCGTCGTGACCGAAACGGCGCGCGGTGTGGAGTTGGGCGAGTGCATGAGCGGGATTATGGATATACCGGATGAGCGGCTGGTTCTGCCGCTCAAGCCCATCATCCGCATTGCGACTGAGGAGGATCTTGAAATCCAGCGGCGCAACGAACAGGCGGAGAAGGAAGCGTTTGATATCGCGCTCGATCGCATTGCCGAGCATAAGCTGGAAATGAAGTTGGTCGATGTCGAATACGCTTTTGACCATTCGAAGATTATCTTCTATTTCACGGCAAACGGGCGTGTGGATTTCCGCATGCTGGTCAAGAGCCTGGCAAGCATCTTCAAGACCCGCATTGAGCTGCGTCAGATTGGCGTGCGCGACGAGGCCAAGATGCTTGGCGGCATTGGTCCCTGCGGGCGTCCCATCTGCTGCCGCACGTTCCTGAGCGATTTTACGCCGGTTTCCATCAAGATGGCAAAAGAACAGAATCTGTCGCTGAACCCGACCAAGATATCCGGTCTGTGCGACAGGCTGATGTGTTGCCTGAAATATGAACAGGATAACTACGAGCAGACCCGCAAGCGCATGCCGCGCGTTGGACGCGAAATCGTGACGCCGGACGGCACGGGCGTAATCAACGCCATCAACGTGCTGGAGGAAACGGTTCGCGTGCGCATTGCTGTGGGCGATTCGTTTGAATTGCGCGAGTACCGCATTGATGACTGTCAGCGGGTGAATCCGGAAAGCAAGCCGCCGCGCGCGGAGGAGTTGCCGCAGGAGGAAGTTCCGCAGACCGCGGATATGCCGGAGGAGAGCGAAAAGGCAGAGAATGTCGAACCGCCGCGTCCGGCTGCGAAGGAAAATGCGCCGCGTCGTCAGGATGTGCGTCCGCCGCGCCCGCGGGGAGAACGTCCGGAACGCCCGCCGAGAGGCGACAAGGCAGAACGTCCGCCGCGCCCGCCGAGGAAGCCGATGGACAAGCAGCGTCCGCAGCCGCCGCGTCAGGAGGCTGGAACGGAAAACGCACAGCCCCCGAAGGAGAACGTTCAGATTATCCGCGAGGAAAAGGTTGTGGATGTGCTGGAAATCCGCGAGGATAAGCAGAAGCAGGATCTTC
>URJN01000332.1 GCA_900548125.1 uncultured Eubacteriales bacterium | reverse complement strand
TGAGTTGCTTTATCGGGAAGCGATAAAGAAGAAAGGGTGCAGGGAACAATGTTCCCTGCCGGGGTTTGGGGCAGAGCCCCAATCGTCTCCCCTCCCGTTCTTTCCTTCATCAGACCGATATTCCGGGTAAAATGTAAAATATAATTGACGATTTGACGGGTGAGCGGTATAATAGCGTTGTATAAATAGAAGAAAAGCATCAGGCTGTGTCCCAAAGAAAAGGAGGCGGCGGGGAGCTTGAAAAATCTTCGGATGAAGGCGGCGCGCGTGGGGCGCGACCTTTCTCAGGAGGAGCTGGCGGCGCGCGTCGGCGTGACCAGACAGACCATCGGCATGATTGAGGCGGGGCGGTTTAACCCTTCTCTCGCGCTGTGCGTGGCAATCTGTCGGGAGCTGGGCAAGACGCTGAACGATCTGTTCTGGAACGAGGAGGGGGAGCCATGAAACTCTACCTGAAAACGAAGAACGTGCTGGACGAACGCGAAATGCAGGAGGTATACCGCATTGAGCATCGGGGAATGTGGGGGATGTATACGCTGCTGTGCGCGGCGGTCGTCCTTCAGATGCTCTTTGGCGCGGGCTTTGCGCAGGTCGCGGGCGAGGCTACCGTGATTGCCGTGGTCAGCGTGGGCATGATTGTCGCCTATGCGCGGCGAGGCATATGGGACGCGGATGCGCGTCCAAGCACGCGGGGCAATGCGCTCTATGCGGCTCTGTGTGCGCTGGGCGTGACGGCGGTGACGTTTGGACTGCATGCGAGTTTGGCAAAGGCGGTACTGTTTGGCGCGGCGGCATTTTTCCTGTGCTTTGCGCTTCTGTCAGGACTGATGACGTATGTCAAACGCCGCCAGAAACAGCAGGGCGACGAACTGGACGACTGAATTTCATCCGGCGGGATATTCCTCTGCCGGACGAGGTTGTGAAAAGGAGAAAATCGAAATGAGCAGCGAAAAAACACAGTATAAAGACATCGGCGGACAGGCGGTCATGGAGGGCGTGATGATGCAGAGCCCGTCGGATGAATCCATCGCCATTGCCGTGCGCAGACCCAACGGCAAAATCATGGTCACATGCAGCCATCGCGAACCGCTTTCCAAAAAGCATAAGTGGATGGGTCTTCCGCTGATTCGCGGCTGTGTGAACATGGTCGTGATGCTCAAAATGGGCATGGAAACGCTCGATAAAAGCACGCAGATGCTCGGCGTGATGGATGAAGAGCCGAGCAAGTTTGAAAAGTGGCTGGCGGATAAGCTCGGCGCGAACATCGACAAGGTGGTCATGGCGGTTGCCATGGTGCTGGCGGTCATCATGAGCATGTTCCTGTTCGTTGCGCTGCCCTCCGGCATGGCGACGCTCATCGGCAAGGCAACGGACAGCCGCCTGCTCATCAACCTGTCCGCAGGCTTGACGCGCATTGCGATTCTGATCGGCTATATGTTCGCCATCTCCTTTGTGCCGGATATCAAGCGCGTGTTCATGTATCATGGCGCGGAACATAAGACCGTATACTGCAATGAAGCGGGGCTTCCGCTGACCCCGGAAAACGCACGCAAGTTCTCCCGCCTGCATCCGCGCTGCGGAACGGCATTCCTGTTCCTGGTGATGTTCATTTCCATCCTCATCGGCGCGATTGCCGATCAGCTGCTCTTTGCGCTGTTCGGAATCGAGAAGCTGACCTTTGTGGGACGCATCCTGCGCAGCGTGCTGACCATTCCGGTAGTGACGGGCGTTTCGTATGAAGTGCTGAAGGGGTTGGCGCACGCGGGCGACAGCCTGATTGTGCGCATTCTCCGCTGGCCGGGCATGATGCTCCAGTATCTGACGACCCGCGAACCGGATGACTCCATGCTTGAAGTCGCCATTGCGTCGATGAAGGCGGCGAAGGCGGGTCCGAATGCGTATAAGCAGGAGCTTGATGCGGGCGTTTACGCCTACAATGCGAAGGACGACGGGAAAGACGACGAAAAAGAAAAGGAAGGTGCTTCCGCGTGACGATACGCGAAGCCCTGCGCGAGGGAACGGCGCTGCTGCAAAAAGCGGGCGTGCCCGATGCCGATGTGGATGCCTGCCTTTTGCTTGCCGATCTTTTAAAAGAGGATACGCTGGTCCTGCGGATCGAAGGACAGCGCGAGCTGTCGGAAGAAAAGCAGCGCGAGTTTGAAGCCCTGCTTGCCCGCAGGGAAAAGCGCGAGCCGCTTCAATATATTCTGGGCGAAACGGAGTTCATGGGGCTGACCTTCCACGTTGAACCGGGTGTGCTGATTCCCCGTGCGGACACGGAAATCGTCTGCGAACAGGCACTCATGCGGCTCAAACCCGGTGCGCGTGTGCTGGATATCGGAACGGGAAGCGGCGCACTTGCCATCAGTCTGGCTAAGCTGGGAAAAGATGTGCGGGTGACGGCGGCGGATATCAGCGACGCGGCACTTGCCATCGCAAGGGTAAACGCTGAGCGTCTTTCCGCCGATGTGGAGT
>URJN01000331.1 GCA_900548125.1 uncultured Eubacteriales bacterium | reverse complement strand
CAGTCCGGCAGCGAAAAATGTCGGCTGCTCAATGAAAAAAGGAGTGCTATCGACATGAAAAAGTTCATTGCTCTGCTTGCCGTTGTCCTGATGCTCCCGTGCATCGCGCTGGCTGACCCTGCCGCTATCCTCGCTTCCGATCCGGAAGAAGTCATGACCTTTGACCGCGATTCTCAGGTCAATGCTTGGGAAGGCAAGTGGGTTCTCTCCGCCGCTTTCATCGGCGAAGATTACGCTGAGGAAAACGACCTGACGACCACCGGTCTGATTCCGGTTCCCGAAAATGCCGCCACGCTCGAGCTGTCCACCGTTCTGGACGCCAGCGCGAACGACAAGGAGCTCGGCACAATGGTTGACGTTGCTTCCTACATCCACGCGCATGTGTACGACCTGATGGGCACCCTGACCTTCTCCAAAGAGATTGCGCCGGACGACGAGCCCTACACCGTGAAGAGTGCTTGGGACGAGTGGCCGAACAACGTTATCCGCGGCGAGAACGACGGCGATTTCAACTACGGTCCTGCCAAGACCCATGTGAAGGGCGAAGAAGACGACCTCTACTGGGATGACATCACCGGCGTCGAAGTCGAGGATATGGACGAGATGAAGTACATCGGCATGAACAAGGCCGGTCAGATCATCCTGTGCTACGCTGATGACAACGTTGCCAAGAAGGATGGCGACGTCTGCTTCGCTTACATCTTCGAGCGTGCCGAGTAATCGAGCAATCAAGCAAATAAAAGGAGCATCCTCTGAAAAAAGAGGATGCTCTTTTTGTATGCGCGGATATGCCTTTCGGCTTATCCATTGGACATCATGCTTCATCACAATCCGATATCGCTCGGCTTTCATACGCTTTTGAAGGAAGCCCTATCAGTCGTACCCTCTCTCTTCCCTGCGGTTCTCTGCATTGAACGCCGCAAACAGACAGCTCACCGTCACAACCAGCAGCAAGCCCGCCCAGAGGATGCCCGTCCATTCCTCCCTAGTCAGCCCCAGCACCATCGGGCGATACACGCGCATCGCAACGGCTTCGCCGAGCTGCGTATCCCCGTGATTCGTCTGCCACGCCAGCGTCGCGCCCAGCAGCTTTTCGCGCATATTCTCCTGCGGCTCATCCGCACGGACACGCAGGCGGACGACCCGCGTATGCGCATCGACCGCACCATCCTGCTCCTCGGCTGCATCCATGTGCAGGTCAAAGACGAGGGTATCGTTCTCCATGCGAATCTCCGGTTCCTCTGGCACATGCTCCGCCATGACGGCTTCTGCCTGCGGCTTTGCGCTGTCGTCCGTTGCCAAAGGCACGGCGGTCTTTTCGTCGGACTGCTCTTTTTCGGATTCATCCTCCTCTGCGCCGCTTTCCTCCTGCTCCTCCGTCACCAGAGAAATTCCTTCAGGAAGCACGCAGGAAACGCGCACATCCGCCGCTGCCAGACCCGCGTTGACCACGACCACATTCAGTGCCATCTCTTCTCCCGCTTCCAGGCTCTCCGCCTGAGGCAGAAGGCGCGCGCTGATTCTTGCGCTGCACAGCTGAATACGCGGCACGGCGACACGCTTCCCATCCACTCGAAGCGTACCGGTCAGCAGGCGCATAGCGTCCGCGTCGCCGTCCAGCGCGTTATCGGCTGCTTTGACCACCCAAGTCAGCGTCATGCTCGTCGGCTCGCCGTTTTGGGCGGCGCGGGCGCAGACTTCACCCGTCACGCGGCGTTCAGACTGCGTAAAGCCTTCCGGAAGCTCGCTGACAAGCTCAACGCCCATCGGGAGAACCAAATCGACCGGCACGTTTTTATCCGCTGCACCCGCATTGCGGATTTCCAGCGCATACACCAACGTATCGCCGATATTTGCCCTGCCCGCTTTGCCGCCCTGTACGGCGGCGATTGCCGAAACATCAGCTACGCACAGCTGCATAGGCATCTTCGCGCGGTAAAAGCGCGTACCGACGTTCATTTCTACGGAAAGCGTCGTCTGCTCGCTCTTTCCGCCCGGCATCAGCGTCAGATTGCGCGTAAACGTCGTGGTGGAAGGCTGGAATGTTCCGTTTTCATCCATTTGAGCGGCGGGAAGCGTCGCTTCCCATGCGCTCTGCTGTCCCGCGTCCAACGCCAATCTCTCCGGAAGTGCCAACGTCAGGGAAACCTCCGCGTCAACCGGACGCGGATTCTGCGCCGTGACGGTCACGACAACCGTTTGCCCTTCTTCAACGCGGCTTTCCTGTGCGCTGATTTCGAGCGTCAGGTCTTTATCCATCGCCGCCGCGGTCTGTGCCGCGCCGACAGCCAATCCCTCGCTCAGTCCCGTTTGCACAGCCTGAAAGAAATCCGGCAGTCCCTGCGCCATGCCTGCCGCAGGCAAAAGCAGGCAAACCGCCGCCAGGACAATCAAGCAAATCTTTTTCACTGGATCAACCTCCTTGCGCGATTTACTTTGACCAAATTTTCCTTCTGCTATACATAAAAAAGCGGGCTGAGCCCGCCTTCACCTC
>URJN01000330.1 GCA_900548125.1 uncultured Eubacteriales bacterium | reverse complement strand
CGCCGATATATCGCACAGCGGGCGGAACTGCTGGGTGCGATTCGCCTGCCAAACAACGCTTTCAAAGCCAACGCGGGAACGGAAGTCACATCGGATATTCTCTTTCTTCAAAAAAGGGAACATCCTATCGACATAGAGCCGGATTGGGTGCATCTGGGACAGACGGAGGATGGTATCCCCATCAACAGCTACTTTGCCGAGCATCCCGACATGGTATTGGGCAAGATGGCATGGGATAAGAGCATGTATGGAAACGAAAAGGAAACCACATGCGAACCGATTCCCGGCGCAGACCTCGCGCAGCAGCTCCATGCGGCGGTGCGGAACATCGACGGAGAATACAAAAGGATAGAAATATCCGAAACGGATATAAATGAAGGACGGACGATTCCGGCTGATCCCGATGTGCGCAATTTCTCGTATGCGCTTGTGAACGGTCAGGTTTACTACCGCGAAAATTCGGTGATGACCCGTCCCGTACTCAATCAGACGACGCAGGAGCGCATCAAGGGGATGATTGAGCTGCGGGATTGTGTGCGAAAATTGATTGATTTGCAGCTTACGGACGGCAGCGACGCGGAGATCAGGGCACAGCAGGCAGAATTGGGTCGGCTGTATGATGCGTTCAGCGCCGAATACGGGATCATCAACGGCAAAGCCAACGGGCGGGCGTTTGAAGGCGATTCTTCATACTACTTGCTTTGCTCGCTTGAAATATTGGATGAAGACAGGAAGCTCAAACGCAAGGCGGATATTTTCAGCAAACGAACGATCCGGCGGAGGAAACCGGTTACGCAGGTGGATACGGCGAGCGAAGCGCTTGCGGTATCCATTGGTGAGCGGGCGAAGGTTGATCTGCCGTTTATGGCACGGCTGACGGGCAAAGCGGAGGATGAAATCGTTGCGGACTTGCAGGGCGTGATCTTCCTTGACCCGCTGGAACAGACGTGGCAGACGGCGGATGAATATCTGTCCGGCAATGTGCGTGCCAAGCTGCGCGTGGCGCAGACGGCGGCGGAAAGCGACTCGTCCTTTGCCGTCAACGTTGAGGCGCTCCAAGCGGCACAGCCCAAGGATTTGGACGCATCCGAAATCGACGTGCGGCTCGGTACGACATGGGTGGATAAAGCGTACATTCAACGCTTTATGATCGAGCTGCTGGGAATTCCCTATTACGAACAGCGGCGAATCCACGTGAATTACGCGCCGCAAACGGCGGAGTGGTCGATAGACGGCAAGAGCCTTCTGTCGGAGAACGTGAATAACCACATGAAATACGGCACCAGACGTGCGCCTGCACTCAAAATTCTGGAAGACACGCTCAACCTGCGGGATACGCGCGTATACGATGTTGTGCAGGATGAAAACGGACGGGAAAAGCGGGAACTGAATCAGAAGGAAACGACGATTGCCCAGCAGAAGCAGCAGGCGATCAAGGACGCTTTTCACGACTGGGTATGGAAAGACCAGACCCGTCGGCATGAGCTGGTGACGCGCTATAACGAGCTGTTCAACTCGACCCGGCCGCGCGAATACGACGGATCTCATATCGTGTTTGACGGGATGAATCCGGAAATTACGCTGCGGGAACATCAGCGAACGGCGATTGCCCATGTGTTGTACGGCGGGAATACGCTGCTTGCACACCAGGTTGGCGCGGGCAAGACCTTCGAGATGGTGGCGGCGGCGATGGAAAGCAAGCGATTGGGACTTTGCCAGAAGTCGATGTTCGTTGTGCCCAATCACCTGACGGAACAATGGGCGAGCGAGTTTTTGAGGCTCTATCCCAGCGCGAACATTTTGGTGACGACCAAAAAAGACTTTGAAAAAGCCAAACGCAAGCAGTTCTGTGCGCGCATTGCGACGGGCGATTATGACGCGGTGATTATCGGGCACAGCCAGTTTGAAAAGATTCCGATTTCGCAGGAACGTCAGGAGCGGCTGCTGCGCGAGCAGATTGACGAGATCGCGGCGGGCATCGAGGAGATGGAGCGGGAGAATGGCGAGCGTTTTACCATCAAGCGCATGGAAGCGACGCGCAAATCGCTGGAAGCAAGGCTGGAAAAGCTGAAAGCCGACGAGAAAAAAGATGACGTCGTGACCTTTGAGGAGCTGGGCGTGGACAGGCTCTTTGTGGATGAGGCGCATGCGTTTAAGAACGGCTTTCTGGCAACCAAAATGCGCAATGTGGCGGGAATTGCGACCAGCGAATCTCAAAAATCGACCGATATGTTTTTGAAATGCCGATATATGGATGAATTGACGGGTGGACGCGGCGTCATCTTTGCGACGGGCACGCCCGTGTCCAACAGCATGACCGAGCTGTATACGATGCAGCGCTATCTGCAATATGGAACGCTGGAAAAGATGGGGCTGATTCATTTTGACGCATGGGCTTCGACGTTCGGCGAAACGGTGACGGCGATTGAGCTTGCACCGGAGGGCTATACTTTAATAGGACGATAAAATTAGCTGTCCTAAATTGAAAAATACATATGAAAGGAGGTTAAGAGAAT
>URJN01000329.1 GCA_900548125.1 uncultured Eubacteriales bacterium | reverse complement strand
GAGGTCTTTTTCTTTATGCGCGGGGAAATGCGTCAAAGGGCTCGCGTGAGGGATGGCAGGGCTGCCGTTCGAAACCCCGTTTTCGCTTCGCGGCGGCGGAATGATTTTGAAGATAAAAACGGTTTGGGAAGGAAATTTGCTTACGAGAGGGGAATAGACAAGGCGTAACAAACAAGGAGCAGAGCTATGAAAAAGAACATCGGTCTAATCGCGTTTTTTATTCTTCTCATCATGGCAATCATCGCATTCAGCGCTGTTTGGGACACACCGCAGGAAGAAGCGGAGCTTCCCAACATTCGTTTGACGGAAATTCTGCCGACAAACCACGGTGCGAGCGTCAATAAAGACGGGCAATCCATGGGCTATATCACGCTGACCAACCTTGAAAACCATGCGGTCGATTTGACAGGCTGGGGTTTAGCGGAGCGGGCATACAAGGTCAAGTATGTTTTTGAAAAGGGAACGACCCTTACTTCCGGAGAGAGCATGACAATCTGGCTGGCGGGCAAGCACGGCGCGCGCGGCGGCGAGCGATATGCGCAGTTCAGCATTTCCTCGCATCACGAAAGCAGGCTTTATCTATACGCGGCAGACGGCAGAACGGCGGACGAGGTTGAGTTGCCCGCGCTGGGCGAAAACGTCGCTTATCGGCTGGAAAACGGTGAATGGGAGAGCGTTATGCTGGTCGAGCCGACGGAAAGCGCGGCTCAATCCGGCTGAAATGCGGGATGCGCACAGAACGCATGCGTGCTGAACAGGTCGTCGATGGCGTCGGAATACGCGCGGAGGCTGGAGGCTTTGCGGATGGCTTTACGCGGCTTTTCCGGCTGCTCAAAGCAGCAGACCATATGCTTGGCGATTTCGCGCATGCGTCCGAGGGCGACATGCGGCGGGTATTTCTCGCAGTAGGCGGCAAACAGCCGATTGTGAAAATCCCGCAGGGAGGCAGGCGTCAGCGCGTCGCCGCCGCTTAGCTCCTGCGCAAGCGCGGGGTTGGCAATCAGCCCGCGTCCAATCATCAGCGCATGCGTCTGCGGGCATTGCGCCGTCAGCAGACGGCAATCCTCAGCGGAAAAGAGGTCGCCGTTAAAACACAAAGGAAGCGTCGTTTCGGAAAAGGCGCGGGTGAACACATCCCTATGCGGCGTGCCCTTATAAAACTCGGCGCGGGTGCGCGGATGGATAATCAGCTCATGGACGGGATAGCGCGAAAAAAGCGCAAGCAGACGCTCGAATTCGTCCGCGCTGGTGTAGCCTATGCGCGTCTTGATGGAAATCGGGAGCGGAGCATTGCCAAAAATGCCGTCCAGAAAGCGTTCAAGTGCGGGATAATCTGCCAGCAGACCGGAGCCTTTGCCCTTCGCGGTAACCGTTCCGGAGGGGCAGCCGAGGTTGAGGTTGACTTCCGAATAACCCAGCTCCGCCAGCTCGCCTGCCGCCCAGTTGAAGAGCGCGGCGTCCTTGGCGAGAAGCTGAGGTACGGCGGGAACGCCTATGTTATGCTCCGGCGCGACGGCGGAAAGGTCGCGCGAGGTAAAGACGAGGTTTTGCGTCGGGCTGACGAAGGGAATGAAGTATTTGCTGACACCGCCGAAGCAGGCGTGATGAGTCTGCCTAAAAACGGCGTCGGTTACGCCTTCCAGCGGCGCGAGATAGACGATGCTCATGTGATGTCGCTCATGCCCAGTTCTGCCTCGCTCATGCGGCAGATGGCATCCGCCGTGCCATCTTCGACCATGCAGCGCAGGACGTCGAGGACGCTCCTGTCATATTGGTTGGTCAGCGTATAAAGCTCATCCATCGCCTGACGGGTCGGCTTTCCCTTCTTATACGGACGGTCAGAGGTCATTGCGTCAAATGTATCGGCAACGGAGATGATGCGAACCTCCGGCGGCATCTTGTCGCCGGTCAGCTGATTTGGATAGCCGCTTCCGTCCAGCCGCTCATGATGGCTGCGCGCGATTTCGGCAACCTCGATGGGGAAACGCTTTTTCAGCAGATTGTAGCTGTCAATGGGGTGATGCCGGACGGTTTCGTATTCCTCCGGCGTCAGCTGGCTGGGCTTATTGAGAAGCTCCTGGGGCATATAGCATTTTCCGACGTCGTGATACAGCGCGGCGAGCAGCAGATGGTGCTTGGTGTCAGACGGAATGTGCATCCGATTGGCGAGCTCCAGCGCAAAGCGCGCGACGCGGCGGCTGTGGTTGAAGGTATAGTGATCCTTTCGGTCAATCTGCCCGTTGAGGTCGTTCAGGTCGTTGACAAACGCCATAAAGTCGCTGAAAAGGGGCTTTGAGGAGAAGCAGAGCAGCTTGAGGTCGGTCTGCGGGAATATGGATACGTCGCACTCCAGCCCCGTTGTATAAAAGGAATCACCGACGGACAGGTGCGTGTCGCCTTCTTCGCCGCAATGCAGAATCAGCTCACCCTCTAAAAGGGTATAATATTCCATATAACGGGGGAGCTTGGGGTCGGGCGTCAGCCAGACGGAGGAGCCTGACTTGATTTGGTGAAGAATGAC
>URJN01000328.1 GCA_900548125.1 uncultured Eubacteriales bacterium | reverse complement strand
TGGTCTTCAATCCGTTGCTCTTTTCGCGAGGAGTGATCACAATCCATCTGGATGTTCTTGATGGAGATGTTGTTGCATGACGACACTCGTCCCGCCGTAGTCGATTCTGAGCGATAAGCCGTCGTCGCGGCTGTCCGTGTGCTGTTTTCTCGCCGGTCCGATAAAAGTCACGGTCGCCCGCCCCAGCGTGAACGCCAAGCCCTGATCGGCGGTAACCAGCTTGACACCCTGCTTCTCCGCCGTATCCATCATGCGTGCGTATGCCTTGCCCTTCGTCTGCGTGTTCTGAACGAACAGGTATTCCGGCTTGAACAGGGTCATCGCCGCGCTCATGCCGCCGAGCTGCGCGTCCTCCGCGCTCATCGCAACCGCCGCGCTGAGCCGGTTCACGCCGCTGAGCAGCGTCTGCGCGCACAGCGTCACGCCGCTTCCGCTTCCCGCGCCGAGCAGCATCGTGTAGCCGTCCGCGCAGACCAGCACGGCTTCGCCATCCCCTGCGCGAAGCGTCTTCACCGTCAGTCCGCTCGATTCGACATGATACGCCCATTTGGGCAGCTGCTTCGTCCAGCCGCTGAGATCCGGCAGCTTGATGCCGTCCAGCTTGATTTCCGGCAGGTTTTCCAGACCGATATGGTCAAAGGAGATGATGGGTGCGCCGGTCGTCGAATCCGTCTTGACAAAGCCCAGCACATGTGCGCCGACGAAAATCACCGCCGCCACGCCCAGCACAAGCAGGATATTGGTCAGGCAGCCCGTCAGACAGCCTTTCTTTCGTTTGCGAATATGGGAGCGTTTCTCCCCCTCGCGTGCCATCAGGCGAACGCCTCCAAAGCGTCAGCGAGCTTGTGCGCGTCCTCTTCGCTCGTCGCCCAGCTGGTCACAAAGCGCACGGCGACCTTTCCGCCCTCCAGTTTTTCCCAAATTTCATAGGAAAAATCCTTTTCAAGCGTTTCGTTCTGCTCCTGAGTCAGGATGGCAAAAATCTGATTGGTCGTCGTCCTCTGATAGAGTGGCACGCCGCCCTTCTCCATGCCCGTCCGCACGATATCCGCCATCGCGTTGGCATGACGCGCCCAAGCGAAATAATCATCGTTTTCCATTGCCGCCAGGAACATGACGCCGCAGAGCCTGCCCTTCGCCATCATGCCGCCGTTGTGCTTAATCATGTAGCGGAAATTCGCCTGCAAAGCCGGATTGACAATCACCATCGCTTCACCAAAGAGCAGTCCGTTCTTCGTTCCGCCGATATAGAAGCAGTCCGCCAGGGCTGCCAAGTCCCTGAGCGTCATGTCGCATTCCGCGCTCGTCAGCGCGCTGCCCAGCCTTGCGCCGTCCACAAACAGCAGCAGTCCGTTCTCGTCGCAGACCTGACGCAGGGCTTTCAGCTCGCTCAGGCTGTATACCGTGCCGATTTCCGTCGGCTGGCTGATGTAAAGCAGCCGCGGGAACACCATATGCTCATCCGTGTGGCGCGCGCAGACCTCCGCCACGCCCTGCGGAATGACCTTTCCCTCTTTCGCCTCGCAGGTCAGAATCTTGTGCCCCGTCGCTTCCAGCGCGCCGGTTTCATGCACATGGATGTGTCCCGTCGGCGCACAGATTGCCGCCTCATACGGACGCAGGAACGCGGCAAGCGCAATGACGTTTGCGGACGTTCCGCCCGTCATCATATGCACCTGTGCCTGCGGCTGACCGCATTTTTCCCGAATCAGCTCAGCGGCGCGCAGGCTGTATTCATCCAGCCCATAGCCGCAGGTATGCTCCAGATTGGTTTCAAGCAGACGCTGCATCACCAGCGGATGCGCGCCCTCGCCGTAATCGTTTCTGAAAAAGGCTTTCATTTTTTATTCCTCCGATTCTTTCAGCGTGCCGACAATCATGTTTTCGTCGATGGTGATGCTGTGAATTCCGCTCAGGTCGAGCTTGTCCCTGTCTACGTCCGCCAGCATCGGCGTCATCCGCGCGATGTGCGCCGCCAGTGCTTCATCGACCGGCACAGTATAGGTGATTTCCCGCTGTTCAAGCACATTCATATGCGCCTGTGCGTAGCTTTCCACCGGCGCGGCATCGTAGCTCGTATGGCGGAGCTGACTGCCCGCCGCCTCGCGAAGCTCTTGCAGATAGCCTGCGCGCGGCGCGAGTTTGATCAACACGCCGTCCTTTTTCAGGATGCGCCCGAACTGCGCATAATTCGCCGGCGTGAAAACATCCAAAACGACGTCGCAGCAGCCGTCCGTCAGCGGAATGGCACCGAGGTCGGCGACGAAATAGGCCGCCCTTTTATCGCTCTTTGCCGCCAGCAGGATGGCTTCCTTCGCCAAATCGAATCCGATGCGGGTCATGTTTCTTTCCGGACATATGCTCCTGAGATAGTATCCTTCCCCGCATCCCGCGTCCGCAATCACCGGACATTCCTGCAAGGCGTACCGCCTGAGCGTATCCGAAATGGCGTCGATCACAGGTCTGAACACGCCCGCTTCAAACGCAACGGCACGGCTTTCAAAAAGCTCCTTTCGGTAAAACGAGCTTTTGGCGTTCGGAACAAAGTTGACATGCCCCT
>URJN01000327.1 GCA_900548125.1 uncultured Eubacteriales bacterium | reverse complement strand
AGAATGAATGTTGAAGAAAGCGATTCCCTTATCGACGTTGCTGAAGGAATACGACAGAATGAACGGAGGAGTTCTTGCGATGGAACAGAAATGGCAGCGGATTCGGTTTATGCCCGGAACACCCTTGGGCGAGGATGGACGCCGCGTAACCGGCAGTCAAAAGCACATTGATCTGGCGCGCAGAGCGGCGACAGAGGGCATGGTTCTGCTCAAAAACGAAAACGATACACTTCCGCTGAAGCGCGGCAGCCGCGTGGCGGTGTTCGGAAAAGCACAGGCGGATTATGTTAAGGGCGGCGGAGGAAGCGGCGATACGACGGTTGCGTATGTCCGGTCGCTGGCACAGGGGCTTCGCATCAAGCAGGATGAAGGAAAAATCGAGGTCTTTGAGCCGCTGGAACGCTTTTATGCAGAAAACGTCCGCGCGCAGTATGACGCGGGCGCGACGCCCGGCAAAACGCGGGAGCCGATTTTGAGCGGCGAACTGGTTGAGCAGGCGCGTGCGTTTACCGATACAGCCATCATCACAATCTGCCGCTTTTCAGGAGAGGATTATGACCGCACGGGTCAGCCGCATGACGGTGATTATTTCCTTTCCTTCGATGAAGAACATATGGTCAGGCAGGTGCTTGCGGCATTTTCGCGCGTAATCGTGGTGCTCAACACCGGCGGCATGATGGATACGCTCTGGTTTAAGGATCAACCGTCGATCGGCGCGGCACTGTTGGCGTGGCAGGGCGGCATGGAGGGCGGTCTGGCGGCGGCGGATATTCTGGTGGGAGATGTATGCCCATCCGGTCACCTGACAGATACGTTCGCGACGTCGTTTGCGGCGTATCCGTCCTCAGCGAATTTTGCGGAGTCGCCGCTGTATGTGGAATATCAGGAGGATGTGTTCGTAGGCTATCGCTATTTTGAAACGATTCCCGGCGCGGCGGATGCGGTTTGCTATCCATTCGGCTTTGGCTTGAGCTACACGACGTTTGCGCTCAGTGATGTTTCCGGCAGGCTGAGCGACGCGGACGAATTGTCGATTTCTGCGAAGGTCACGAATACGGGCGCATGCGCGGGCAAATATGTCTTGCAGGCGTATGTCAATCCGCCGAAGGGAAGAATCGCGAAGCCTGCGACCGCGCTGGTTGGCTTTGCAAAGACACATTTGCTGAAAGCGGGCGAGAGCGAAACGCTGAGAATTGCGTTTGAGCCGTATACGTTTGCGATTTACGACGATGAGGGCGTGATTCAAAAATCGGCGTATGTGCTGGAAAAGGGCGAATACAGCTTCCGAATTGGTGAAAACGTCCGCGATACGGTCGATGTGGATGAGCGGTATGTGCTGGGCGAGGACAGCGTCTTGCAGCAGCTTTCCGAAAAATGTGCGCCGAGCCGGCTGCACCGCCGCATGCTTGAGGACGGAAGCTATCGGGAGATTTCCTGCGGGGCTGAAACGCCGCGCGTGGACTGGCATGAGCTGGAGGGCATTCCGGGCGATGGCGAGTGTCCGACGGAAATTCCGGAGAGGATACCGGGAAGCGCATGGGCGAAGCCTGCCAAGCCGCAGCTGATGGATGTGGCAAACGGCGAGCTGACGTTGGATGAATTTATGAGCCTGCTCAGCGACAGGGACATGGTGCGGCTGCTTGGAGGACAGCCGAATCGCGGCGTTGCCAATACGTTTGGATTCGGCAATCTGCCAATCTACGGCGTACCGAACGTGATGACGGCGGACGGACCGGCAGGTCTGCGTATTCAGCCTGAATGCGGCGTGACGACGACGGCGTTCCCCTGCGCGACGCTGCTGGCATGCACATGGAATACGGAAATCGTTCGGGAAGTCGGCGCGGCAGGCGCGAGAGAGGTCCATGAAAACGGCATCGGCGTATGGCTGACCCCTGCCATCAACATTCACCGCACGCCGCTCTGCGGGCGCAACTTCGAGTATTATTCGGAAGATCCGCTCGTTGCGGGCGAAATGGCGGCGGCTATGGTTGAAGGCATTCAGAGCGAGGGCATTGGCGCATCGCTCAAGCACTTTGCCTGCAACAATAAGGAAACGAACCGCAAGGATTCGGATTCGCGCGTGTCGGAGAGAGCCTTGAGAGAAATCTATCTCAAAGGATTTGAGATATGCGTCAGAAAGGCACAGCCGCTGACTGTCATGAGCAGCTATAACCTCATCAATGGGCTGTGGGCAAGCCAGAATCGCGAATTACTGACCGATATTCTGCGCGGCGAATGGGGCTTTGAAGGCATGGTGACGACCGACTGGTATACCCATGCGCCGCAGTATACCGAGATTGCGGCGGGCAACGATGTAAAGATGGGATGCGGCGCGCCGGAGCATACCCTGCGGATGATGCAGGAAGGGAAACTGAGCCGTGAAGATGTCAAAACCAGCACCAGAAGGCTGCTTAAAATGATTTTAAAGCTCGCATAAGGAAAAATGCTTTGAAACGGTTTTGTTTTGAATTTTAAATGTAATCACGGGCTGTGCTGACTGCTCCACATCACTCTGGTTTTTCCAAGTGCTACGATAAGCTTTGGGATAATAAAAATAATATTCGTCCATATTATTAATA
>URJN01000326.1 GCA_900548125.1 uncultured Eubacteriales bacterium | reverse complement strand
TCTCTGGAAAGAACGTGTTTCGTGAAATTCAGAAACCCGATTCTGTCAGCAGAATGCGTGACGCAATCCTGCTTTCCTTACATCGCCTTAGTGACCTGCTGTCCCTGCTTGGTATCCTTCAGCACATAGCCCAGCGCGGCGATCTCATCGCGCAGGCGGTCGCTCTCCGCCCAGTTCTTTTCCGCGCGGGCTTTCGCGCGCGCTTCGAGCAGGGTCTTGACCTTCTCGTCGCCGTCGTCCGCCTTACGGGTCAGGATGCCGAACACACCAGCCATCTCCGTCAGCGCGTCCAGCACAGCCTGAATCGCCTGCTTCGGGCTGTTCTCATCGAGTGCGGCGTTTGCTGCACGAACCAGCTCGAACATATTGCCCAGCGCATCGGCGGTATTCAGATCGTCATCCATCGCCGCATCAAAGCCTTCACGCGCCGCCTTGACCTTCTCCATGAGTGCCTGTTCCTTTTCGCCCATTTCGCCATCCTTCGCGTTTTCCAGCAGGAAGAGATAGTGGTCGCGCGCGGTATACAGGCGGTCAAGCGACGCCTTCGCCTGCTCAATCATCTCGCGGGAGAAGTTAATCGGGCTGCGATACTGTGCGCTGAGCATGAACATGCGAACCGCTTCGAGGTCGAATTCCTTGGCGATATCGCGGACGGTAAAGAAGTTGCCCAGCGACTTGCTCATCTTCTGGTTATCCACATTGATAAAGCCATTGTGCATCCAGTAGTGGACAAACGGTTTGCCAGTCGCTCCCTCGCTCTGAGCGATTTCGTTTTCGTGATGCGGGAAAACGAGATCCTTGCCGCCGCAGTGGATATCCAGCGTTTCGCCGAGATACTTCATGCTCATCGCGGAGCATTCAATATGCCAGCCCGGACGACCCATGCCCCACGGGGATTCCCACGCCGGTTCGCCCGGCTTCTGCGCCTTCCAAACCGCGAAATCCATCGGATGACGCTTATTGGGATCGACGTCGATGCGCGCGCCGCTCTCCAAATCTTCAAGGTTCTGACCGCAGAGCTTGCCGTATCCCGCAAACGCCTGCGTATCGTAATACACATCCCCGTTCGGGCAGGCATACGCCAGTCCCTTATCCACGAGCTTCTGAATGAGCGCGATGATATCCGGAATATGCTCGGTCGCGCGCGGGTTGACCGTCGCACGCTCAATGCCCAGCGCGTCCGCATCGGTGTAATATTCCTTGATGAAGCGGTCGCCCAGCTCCTTGACGGAGATGCCCTCTTCGTTGGCGCGCCGGATCATCTTATCGTCGATATCGGTGAAGTTCTGGACATACTTGACCTCATAGCCCTTGTGTTCCAGATAGCGGCGAAGCGTGTCGAATACGATAAACGGGCGCGCATTGCCGATATGGAAATAGTTGTAAACCGTCGGGCCGCAGCAGTAAATGCGGACTTTGCCCGGCTCAATCGGCACAAACTCCTCTTTCCTGCGCGTCTGCGTATTATAGATCTGCATCATCTTCAATATCCTCCTTCAGCACATCTGTGCCGTAGTATTGGTGCATTTGTTCTTCCAGCTCGGAAACGCGATGCTCAAGTGCCATGATGTGTTCCTTCACCGGATCGGGCAGATGGATATGATCCAGGTCGATTCCCTCCGAAACGCCCTCGCGCCTGACAACGCGCCCCGGATTGCCGACCACCGTACAGTTGGGCGGAACAGCTTTCAGCACGACCGCGCTCGCGCCAATCTTGCTGCTATCTCCGACAGTGAACGGACCCAGTACCTTTGCGCCCGCGCCGATGACCACGTTGTTGCCGATGGTCGGGTGACGCTTGCCGACATCCTTGCCCGTACCGCCGAGGGTTACACCCTGATAGAGCGTCACATTGTCGCCGATGACGGTCGTTTCGCCGATGACTACGCCGTCGCCATGGTCGATAAAGAACCCCTTCCCAATGCTTGCGCCGGGATGAATCTCGATTCCCGTGACATGGCGGCTGTGCTGTGAAATCCACCGCGCCAGCGTCGTGTGCCCCGCCTGATACAGCCGGTGCGCCATGCGGTGATACGCCATCGCCTTGACCGACGGATAGCAAAGCAGCACTTCCCACTTGGATTTCGCCGCCGGATCACGCTCCATCACCGATGCGATATCCGCACGAAGATTGTCGAACATCCTCAATTTCCTTTCCGCGGAATCCAGCTTCCGCGATTGGGGACAATGCTCATCCGGCTTGACGCTGACTGCACTGCCGATAACATCCCGCAGGTTTTTTGCTCATCACCCGCATGAGCAGCCCTTTAGAGCTTCTCACGCTTTCGCAGAGACGGCGTAGAAAAACCTGCATAATAAAAAGCCCCGCCGTCTCCTTTCCAGAGACGGCGAAGCCGCGGTTCCACTCTGATTAAGCATGATGCCATGCTTCCCTCATTTCGCCATAACGCTGCGCCTGCGCCGAGACCTATGCCAAGCAGTCAGCCCCGAAGCTCGCGGATGCACTTCCCCCTGCCGCTGCCCAAGCGCGCTTGCAGCCGATGGCGCGCTCTCTCTTTGGGAAACCACCAAGGGTACTTTTCCGTTCATCGCCTTTAGCACTATTATATGCACAGCCGCAGGAGAAGTCAAGCCT
>URJN01000325.1 GCA_900548125.1 uncultured Eubacteriales bacterium | reverse complement strand
CGTCAAATGGAAACGCTCATCAGCTTCCTCTTTTGTGAAAACATATCCCAAGCCATACTTACCGCTGTCCTTTGCTTCCAAAAGCACCCGATATACCTTTTGACAAAGCTCCTCGTCGGCGGGGTTGCTTAGTTCAATCCAACCACAACCGCCCGTCGAGTGGCAGTATGCGTCAAAAGACTCCAAGTGTCCGTTTTCGTCCAGCTTTTGCAAGCCTTTTTCCTGCAAAACGCGATTGAAATTCAAAACGCGTTCGACATCCGTCTGCCCATGGTCGCCCATGATAATGAAATTGGTATGCTCAAAATCGCCATACCGACGAATGCTTTCCATCAACACACCTAATTCACAATCATGCTTCTGCAATTGCAGCTTTGCGGAATCATTATCTACGCCCATCTTATGACGAACCGTATCCAGATCACACATCTTTACAAACATGACATCGGGTTGTCCGTAATCCCGAATGATATCCGGCGATACCGCGTTTGTAAAATCGTCATAGCTGCTATTCAGGACCTTGTTACATCCGCAAAGCAGATAACCATATTTCCAGAAATAGCGGTCAAGCACCTCTTTGGAAGTCGATTCTTCATAGAACATGCGCGGATTATCGCCCCGATATCTCGGCGGCAGGCACATCGGCAGATTGATATCCACATCCGCGCCTTCAGAAACCGGCCAGTTAATCAAGCAGGTGCTGTAGCCATGTTCCTTTGCATATTCCGCGAAGAACTTCTTTTTGACCATGCTCCGTTTGCTATACCACGGCACCGGATGCACGCCTGCTTTGACATGCTCATTATGCGGAATGCCATGCTTATTCGGATAGCATCCCGTCATAATCGACACATGGCAGGGATAGGTAAACGACGGATAGACCGGCAGCATCTCCCGAACCAGTGCGCCGTTTTCAAGAATCCATCCAAAGTTCTTGAGCGTGCGCATATACGCCACATCTGTTTCGCACAGCGCATCGATCATGAATACCAGCAGTTTGTTCTTCTCCATTGACTGTTACATCCTTTTCTTCGATCTAATGTGTTCTGAAACTCTTGGAGGACTTGGTTATGCTCTCTCCCCCCTACATAAGGGGAGAGAACATAACATTTCAGATTATCAAAGAATGCAGAAAAAATGGGCTGACGGACTGATGCCCGCCAGCCCAATACGTATTAAACCGGGGTTAAATTACTCCTGAAGAGCCGCGTTGGAAGTCGCCACGCACTCCGCCATCGCGTCCTCAGCAGACACGCCGCCGGCAACAGCCGTCGCCGCATCCTTCAGCGCGTTACGGACAGCATAAGAACCGTTAACCGTCGGAAGCGCACCGGCGATATCCAGGTCAGCCTGAACAGCAATCAGAGACGGATCCATCTCAGCCGCAAAAGCAGCATAGGCTTCGCTCGCTTCGGTCGTGCCGTACGGAGACAGCGCGTTCATCGCCTTCGCCCACTCCGTATTCACTTCCGGAGAGAGGAAGTACTTCACGAACATATAAGCACCCATGTTGGAAGCTTCATCCTTGTTGAAAACAATCGGACCGCGATCCCATGCCGGATACCACTCAGCCTTGTCGCCGCGAACCATCGGAGCAACAGAGTACTCAAATCCGTCCGGATTGATGTACGGAACGCCTGCGCAGGAACCGAGGTAGCTGGCAACCAGACCCGCGTTGAAGTCGTTAGACCAGTAGTCGCCGGTCGGATTCAGAGCAAAGTAGCCCGCCTGAACATTGTCGCCAAACCACTTCAGCCAAGCAGTCGCATCTTCGGTGTCGAAGAGCACGCTCTTGTTCTCCACGTCGATATAGCCTGCACCGGACTGCATCATCAGTGCCTGCATCATATCGGTCAGGGAGTCAGCGGCAAAGCCGGCAATTCCCTTCTTCTCGTAAATCACCTTGGAATTTTCCGCCAGCTCTTCCCAAGTCGTCGGAGCCTTCAGACCCAGCTCATCATAGATGGTCTGGTTGATGAAGAAGATCGGACCGGTGGTAACTGCCGGAAGCGCATACATGCCACCATCGACGAAACCGACGGTTTCCGCCTTGATGGAATCCGGAAGGCTGTTGTAGATATCAGCCATACCGATTTCTTCATCAAAGACATACTTGCTCAGATCGACAACCAGACCATCTTTCACATAGTCCGCTGCCGTAGAAGCATAGTTAATGATGATGTTCGGGCCAACACCGTTAGCAACAGCATTGTAAACACTGTCAAGGAATCCGGAATACGCCTGAGATTCAACAACCACCTCATAATCGCTCTGGCTTGCGTTGAAGTCAGCAGCGAACTTTTCGAGCGCAGCCTGCTGATCGTTGGTGTACGTGTGCCAGATGGTGACCTGAGTTGCAGCGCTTGCGCTTGCACAAAGCGCGAAGAGCATGACGGCTGCCGCCATCAGAGCGACAAATTTCCTCATTTTGTGTTCTCCTCCTGCATACTGTTTTGTTTATTGGTTAAGCGCCCAATTGCGCTTAATCCCTGTCGGGTATGCGATTGTATTGCGGTCCAAGAGCCGAATATCGACGCGTAATCCACCTGCATACGCCGTCGAGTCCTGGATAAATCATTCTCTCGGAAATATTGATATAGTCCAGTTTATCTCGAATTTCCA
>URJN01000324.1 GCA_900548125.1 uncultured Eubacteriales bacterium | reverse complement strand
GCTTTCTTCTCGATATGTGACGGATCGCTTTATGCCGGATAAGGCGATTGACCTGATTGACGAAGCAGCTTCTATGGCAAGCGTTGAAATGTGGAAGCAGAGTCGTATCCCGCTTCCTGCAATTCCGTCAGAAAAGAATACCGATGAAGTGCAGGAGGAGATTGAGCAGGCAATCGGCATGCCGACGACGGTCATTCACGCTGATGAAATTGCCAAGGTTGTTTCGCAGTGGACGGGTGTTCCGGTCGAACGTGTCGGCTCGGATCAACAGCAGGATATTCTGGATTTGGAAAATGTGCTTGCCAAACGTGTCATTGGTCAGAATGAAGCGATTGCTTCGATTGCCAAAGCACTTCGCCGTGCGCGTGCGGGACTGAATGACCCAACTCGTCCGCTGGGCGTGTTTATGCTGCTTGGACCGTCGGGCGTAGGCAAAACGGAGCTTTGCAAAGCACTGAGCGAAGCCCTTTTCGGCAGTGAGGATGCGCTGATTCGTGTCGATATGTCCGAATACAGTGAGGAGGCTGCTGCGTCCAGATTGATTGGCTCTCCGCCCGGTTATGTCGGTTACGGCGATGGCGGTCAGCTGACAGATGCGGTGCTCAAACGTCCGTACAGTGTCGTGCTGTTTGATGAAATCGAAAAGGCGCATCCGAAGATTTTCAGCCTGCTGCTTCAGCTGCTTGATGACGGTCAGCTGACGGACAGCGTCGGAAGAAAGGTGAATTTCAAAAACACCATCATCATCATGACCTCGAACTCCGGCGTGTCTTTTGATATGGATAAGCGGCTGGGATTCTCCGGTTCAAGTACGGATAACAAGCCGTCGGTCAATCATCGCCGTACCATCATGGAGCAGGTGAAGCAGACGTTCAGACCGGAGTTTCTGGGCAGAATTGATGAAATGGTTGTGATGAACAGCCTGACCGAAGAGGATGGTGCAAAAATTGCGGCGTTGATGCTGAGCAGGATTTGCGGCAGGCTCATGGAGCGCGGAATCAGTCTGACATATGATGAGCGGGTTCCGTTTGCTCTTGCCAAAGAAGGAGTCAGCGAGATGAGCGGCGCGCGCAATCTGCGGCGTGTGATTGCGCAGAGAGTAGAGGATCCTGTAAGTGAGTTAGTGCTGAGAGGAAAAGGCAGAAACGGACTGAGGATTCGTGTACAAGGTGAGGATATTCTCGTTTCTGAGGAATGTGCCGAGCTGACGGGGGTATAATCACGGGAAGAACAGGGGCTCTTTTGCAAAATGTGAAAGAGTCCCTGTTTTGTATAATCAGAAATTGTATGCACCATGCAGGCGAAGAGAAGGATTTTATTGAGTCAAAGAAGTCAATGAAACCGGAGGGGTCTGCTTTTTGTTCTTGCTTTGCACATCAATATGTTTTACAATAGGAAAAACAGAAGTGAGCATTCATGGAAGGAGCGCGCGACACATATGAAAAGAGTCAGAAAAACGATTGATGGTTTTCTTTTGTATGTACCGACATGGATCGCCGCGTTTTGCACCGTGTTTATGCTCTGCATTATACCGCTTTATTTTGATGATGCTTTTTTTAACATCAACCGCTGTAAGGTTGAGCTGGTTCGTATCTTTATGCCAGTGATTTGCGTGGCAATGCTGGCTGCGTCTGCCATCAACTGGCTCAGAAAGAAGGAGAGATATCAACCGCCTTATGCGCCGGATGGGGCGATGGCGTTGTTTTTGCTGGTCTGCATCGTTTCTTGTGCTTATGCCGGTTTTTCAGAAAACGTTATGGAAGGAACACAGGGAAGAAGTCTTGGACTTTGGCTGATGCTCTGTTGTTGCGGCGCGTATTATGTAATCGGTTTAGGAAAGCTGAACGGCAGAGCGTTGACGTTCTCATTTTGATTTGTGCAGGAGCTTGCGCCTTCTTGGGAATCCTGAACGGCGCGGGAATTGACCCACTCGGATTCTATAAAGGTATTAAGAAAGGACAGGAAGAAACCTTCTTATCTACGATAGGCCATTTCGACTTTTTTGGAACCTATCTGATTGTGATGTTTGGGCTTGCTTCCGGCGGCTATGTGTTCGGTAAAAAAGCCGTTGCACGCATAGCTGCTGCAATCTGTGCAATCATCCTTGCGCTGGGCATGGCGGTTTCCAGAACGGACAGTGCGCTTCTGGGCATGAACTTGGTTTGTTTGTCAATTATATCGCAGTCCGGTGATGATTATGTGAAAATGGCTCGTGCCGCGTCGCTCTGGCGCGTATGCTTTGCTGTTCTGCCTGTGGCTCGTGCAATCGCGGCTGCCAGTGTCTATAAGCCGCAGTTTACCGGACTTCCGCTCCTGCTTTGTGAAACCCATGCGGCGTCAATCCTTACGGCAGTTCTTTTGGTTTTTGCGATGCTGTTTATGATGCTCTACAAAAAGGGATATCGCGTGTTGGGTAGAAAAGTTTTATTGAAAACGGTGTTTGCACTGACTGCCCTTGCAGTGGTGATTTTAATTGCTATGATGGTATGGTTTACCGTTGTCGATAAGACAGCGGATTTAGGGAGCATGGCATCTTTCCTTCGTTTTGATGATATGTGGGGAAGCGTTCGCGGCTTTGTCTATAAACGTTCGCTCAGAGCATTCGGAGATTTTTCGTGGAAGG
>URJN01000323.1 GCA_900548125.1 uncultured Eubacteriales bacterium | reverse complement strand
CGGTCCTCTGACCGGGAAAGGCATCGTATATGGGAAAGTATTTTGGTACGGACGGCTTCCGAGGCGAAGCCAATGTGGATTTGACCAGCGAACATGCTTATAAAATCGGTAAATTCATCGGCTGGTATTACGGCGCGCGCAAGGGCAGAAAGGCGCGCATCGTCATCGGCAAGGATACCCGCCGCTCCAGCTATATGTTTGAATACGCACTGGTTGCAGGCTTGACCTCGACCGGCGCGGATGCGTATATGCTTCACGTTACGACCACGCCGAGCGTTGCGTATGTGACGCGCGTGGACAGCTTTGACTGCGGCGTCATGATTTCCGCTTCGCACAACCCGTTCTATGACAACGGCATCAAGCTCATCAACGGACGCGGCGAGAAGATGGACGACGAAACGATTGCCGCGATTGAAGCGTATCTGGACGGCGATTATGCGCAGCTGGGGCTGGAAGGCGATGTTCCCGCGGCGCACAGGGAAGAACTGGGCGAGATTGTCGATTACGTTTCCGGACGCAACCGCTATGTCGGCTATCTGATTTCGCTGGCGTCCCATTCCTATAAGAATATGCGCGTCGGTCTGGACTGCGCGAACGGCAGCTCTTGGAACATCGCCCGCACGGTGTTCGAAGCCCTCGGCGCAAAGACGTTTGTCATCAACGCCGAGCCGGACGGCGTGAACATCAACCGCGGAGCCGGCTCGACCCATATCGACGGTCTGCGCCGCTTCGTTGTGGAAAACCATCTGGATGTCGGCTTTGCCTACGACGGCGACGCGGATCGCTGCCTGGCGGTCGATGAAAACGGCGAGGTCGTAGACGGCGACAAGATCATCTATATCTTTGGCCGCCAGCTCAAGAAAGAGGGCAGGCTCTCCGGCAACAAGGTCGTAACGACCATCATGAGCAATTTCGGTTTGTACAAGGCACTCGACGAGGCGGAAATCGGCTACGAGAAGACGGCTGTCGGCGACCGCTTTGTCTATGAAAACATGGCGCAGAACGGCTATTGCGTCGGCGGCGAGCAGTCCGGTCACATCATTCTGAGCAAGTACGCGACGACGGGCGACGGCATCCTGACCTCCATCGAGCTGATGGAAGCGATGCTGGATAACAAGCAGACGCTCTCCCGCCTTGCCGCGCCGGTTACGGTCTATCCGCAGGTGCTCAAGAATATCCGTGTCAGCGACAAGGCTGCCGTCCGCGAGAACGCGCATGTTCAGGAAGTCGTGAAGCGGGTAGGCGAAAAGCTGGGCGACACGGGACGTGTTCTCCTGCGGGAGAGCGGTACCGAGCCGGTGATCCGCGTGATGGCGGAAGCACAGGAGCTTCGCGACGCGGAAGCCTGCGTCAACGAGATGATCGACGCCATTCGCGCCGAGGGACTTGCGTAAGGAGGAAGCGCAATGGATGCGATTAAGGTAAAGGATCTCTACGACCTGACCCATACCCGTGCGGCGCAGATGCTGGAAACTTGCGAGTATCCGTGGGAAGCGCTCGACAAGATCGGCGCGGCGGTGCTTGCCATCGGCGAAACGCTGGATGCGGCGGCATATGACCATCCGGCGGAGAATATCTGGATTGCGAAATCGGCGTCTGTCGCGGCGACGGCGAGCATCACGGGTCCGTGCGTCATCGGCGAAAAGACGGAGGTTCGTCCCGGCGCGTTCATCCGCGGCAATGTGCTGGTGGGGGACGGCGCGGTGGTCGGCAACTCCTGCGAGCTGAAGAACTGCATTCTGTTTGACGGTGTGCAGACGCCGCATTACAACTATGTGGGCGACTCAATTCTGGGGTACAAGGCGCACATGGGCGCGGGTGCCGTGACCAGCAACGTCAAGGGCGACAAGAAGAATGTTGTCGTGCATGGCGAACAGAGCTATGAAACCGGGCGCAAGAAGTTCGGCGCGATGCTCGGCGATTTCGCGGAAATCGGCTGCAACAGCGTGCTGAATCCCGGCACGGTCATCGGCAGGGATTCGCAGGTTTACCCGCTTTCCAGTGTACGCGGCGTTGTTCCGGCACGGCACATTGTCAAAGGCGAGCGCGGCGTATTTGCGAAGGCGTAAGGGGACGTTGGGGCTTTGCTCCGGGAAACTCGTATAGAAACGCTTTGCGTTTCTTACGATTTCCGATTTCCGTTACGCTGAATCCCGCACAGCGGGCGCGTAACTCCAATCCCAAGCCCCACAAGGGAACTGAGTTCCCTTGACCCTCACTACGCTATCGCTTCGCGATAGCTGAGGAATGATATGAAGGTGACCCGCTTCTCTTGATGGAGGAGCGGGTTATTGTATAGGTGCATTTATGGGGGCTTTGCCCCAAGCCCCACAAGGGAACTGAGTTCCCTTGACCTTCACTACGCTATCGCTTTGCGATAGCTGTGGGAATGATATGAAGGTAACCCGATTCTCGGATTCGAGGAGCGGGTATTGTGTAAGTGCATTTGCGAGGGGGGAACGGTGGGGCACGTGATTCCAATCCCCTCAGACTCCCATCTCCGCTTCACGGCGGTTTTAAGAGGGAAAGAGGCTTAGGCGTCAGTCAGGTGACGCTTCGCTCCCTGACTGATGAATGATTGATGTGCTTCGCACTATGGGGGAACGATTGGGGCTTTGCCCCAA
>URJN01000322.1 GCA_900548125.1 uncultured Eubacteriales bacterium | reverse complement strand
TTTTCATTCTGCTTTACGGCAATGCTACACGACATAAACGTTTTTTTAACGTTCTTCCGTGCGCCCGTGCGCTTGACCCCCCGCTTTTCGCTTGGTATAATAAGGCGAAATCAAGGTCAAGGAGGTCCTTTGCGTGAAGCGCATCGTCCTTACCGGCGGCGGAACAGCCGGACATGTTTCCCCGAATCAGGCACTCATTCCCCATCTCCTCAAGGAGGGATGGGACATCCACTACATCGGAACCAAAAACGGCATCGAGCGCACACTCATCGAGCCTATGCAGGGTGTGACCTATCACGCGGTCAGCTCCGGAAAACTGCGCCGTTATTTCGACTTAAAAAATTTCACCGATCCCTTCCGCGTCATTGCGGGCGCATTCCAGAGCATCGGCATCATCAGCAAACTCAAGCCGGACATTGTCTTTTCCAAGGGCGGATTTGTCAGTGTGCCGGTCGTGTTCGGCGCGGCGATTTGCGGCGTTCCGGTTGTGATGCACGAGAGCGATATCACGCCGGGGCTGGCAAACAAGCTCTGTAAGCCGTTCGCCAAGTCCATCTGCACGACCTTCCCTGAGTGCGCCAAGCTGCTCGCGCCCAAGGGCGTACAGACCGGAACGCCCCTTCGTGCGCAGATTTTTTCCGGCGACCGCGCCCGCGGCTTGAAGCTCGCCGGTTTTGACGGCAGCAAGCCCGTGCTGATGATGATCGGCGGTTCGCTGGGCGCGCAGAGCGTGAACGCCGTTCTGCGCCAGTCGCTCCCCGCGCTGACGAAGAAGTTTGACGTGCTGCATGTCTGCGGCAAGGGCAATCTGGATGAATCCCTGCTGCAAACAGCGGGCTATAAACAGTTTGAATACCTTTCCGACGAGCTTCCGGATGCGTTCGCGTGTGCGGATCTCCTGCTCTCCCGCGCGGGCAGCAACTCCCTCTCTGAGCTGATGGCACTGCATAAGCCCGCGCTGCTCATCCCCTACCACAGCGGGCGCGGCGATCAGGTACTCAATGCGAATTCGCTCAAGGAACGCGGCTTGGCGCATGTGATGCTGCAAGCCGACCTGACGGCGGAATCCCTGCCGCCCGCCATCGATGCGCTCTGGGAAGACCGTGCGCTGCTCACTCAGCGTCTTTCCGCCCTCCCCGACGCGGACGGCACACAGCTCGTTCTTGAACAGATCCACAAGTATCAGAAGAAATGAGAAAAGGACGATCGGGGCTTTGCCCCGAACCCCACAAGGGAACTGAGTTCCCTTGACCCTTCACTACGCTATCGCTTTGCGATAGCTGAGGATATCATTTGTTCAAACCACCGCAAAGCGAAGGAAGGATGCAGGGAACAAGATTCCCTGCCGGAAGTTTGAAGACGGTGCCTCATCGTCTTCATATTAGCGAAAGAAGGTGAAACCCTTGAGCGAAGAAATTTTGGATATGGCGGGACGCGTCAACGCGCTCGTCAAGCTGATGCACAGCAAACAGACCGATGAACAGATTCAAATCGCGCTCTCCGACGCACACGAACGCGATATTGCCGCCGCACTTGAGCAACTCGATGCCCATCAGCGCGCACGTCTGTATCGTCTGCTGGGCGTCGGGCGCGTCGGCGATGTATTTTCCTTTGTCGGCGACGCCGGAAAATACCTGCGCGAGCTTCCGCAGGATGACGCCGCGTCCATCGTCGAAGCGATGGATGCCGACGACGCCGTTGACGCGCTGGAAACCGTATCGCCCGAATTGCGAAGCGCGCTGATTGAAAAGCTCGATCCGGAATCTCAGCACGATATCCAGCTCATCTGCTCCTATCAGCCGGATGAAATCGGCAGTGCCATGACGACCAATTTCATCTCTATCAACCGCCACCTCAGCGTCAAGCAGGCCATGCGTGCGCTGATTGCGCAGGCAGAGGAGAACGATAACATCACCACCCTCTTTGTCAGTGACGACGACGGCTCCTTCTACGGCGCGATTGACCTGAAGGATTTGATTGTCGCCCGCGATACGATTGAGCTGGATACGCTCGTCAGCCGAAACTTTCCTACCGTTTCCGCGCACGCGAAAATTGAGGACTGTCTGGAACGGCTGCGCAGTTACTCCGAGGCGTACATCCCCGTTCTGGGTGAAAAGCGGCGGGTTATCGGCGTCATCACGACGGACGATATCGTTGAAGCCGTGGATCACGCGATGGGCGACGATTACGCCAAGCTGGGCGGTCTGTCCGGCGAGGAGGATCTTCACGAGCCGCTGAAAACCAGCCTGAAAAAGCGCATGCCATGGTTGATTATCCTGCTGTTTTTGGGCATGGGCGTTTCCAGCGTGGTCGGCTTATTCGAGTCGGTCGTTTCGCAGATTGCGCTGATTGTCTGCTTCCAGTCGCTGATTCTGGATATGGCGGGCAACGTCGGCACGCAGTCGCTGGCTGTGACGATTCGCGTCCTGATGGACGAAAATCTGAAACCAAAACAGAAGTTTGAGCTGATTCTCAAAGAAATGCGCATCGGTTTTTCCGGCGGCATTCTGCTTGGCTTGCTTGCCTTCGTGTTCATCGGGCTGTACGTCTGGCTGCTCAAGGGAAAGACGCTCTCCTATGCGCTCTGCATCTCCGGCTGCGCGGGCGTCGCGCTGTTGGTTTCGATG
>URJN01000321.1 GCA_900548125.1 uncultured Eubacteriales bacterium | reverse complement strand
CGGGGGTCGAACCCGCACGCTGTGAAGCAGGGGATTTTAAGTCCCCGGTGTCTGCCATTCCACCATATCCGCAATATGATTATTATAGCGGCTTCCCGTTTTCTTGTCAAGACGGGGGAAATTTGCTACAATGGAAGAGCGAAATCGAGCGAACAGGGGCGAAGCAGAGATGAAGAAGCGGGTCGTGCAGATTGGAACGATTTCCCTTGGCGAGGGCATGCCGAAGGTTTGCGTGCCGGTAATGGGAAAAGACGTGCATGCGCTGGAGAATGCCGCGATGCGTGCGGAGCAGGCGGATGTATTGGAGCTGCGGCTGGACAGCGTGTCGCCGGAGATGCGGCAGGATCTCCTGTGCGAGGCGTGCCGCGTTGTGCGAAAAGCGGGCAAGCCTGTTTTGGCGACGATGCGCACGGCACGCGACGGGGGCGCGGGAGAGCGCGACGCAGAAAAATACGAAGCCCTGCTGAACAGGCTCATTCGGGAAAAGCTCTGCGACGCAGTGGATGTGGAGCTGAGCATCGGCGACGCGGCGTTTTTGCGCATAGCGGGTCATGCGCATGCCGAGGGGATTCCCGTTGTCGGCTCGTATCATGACTTTGAAGGCACACCGGCGGCAGATGAGATGGCTGCCCGCCTGCAAAAGATGGCGTCGCTCGGCGCAGATGTCTGTAAAATCGCTGTGATGCCGCATAGCCGGAGGGACGTTGCAGGGCTGATGGCGGCATGCACACAGGCGGATGACGAGCTGACGCAGCCCGTCATCGCCATCGCCATGGGGACGCTGGGCACGGCGACGCGCATATGCGGCGAAGCGATGGGCAGCTGCCTGACCTTTGGAACGGCGGGCGAGGCGAGCGCGCCGGGGCAGATGGACGCAAAGGCACTTCGGCAGGCACTGGAAATGGTGCATGAAGCGATGAATAAGCGAAAATAAAAAACAAAAAAATGAAAGAATTGAACATGTTACTGCCCGTAAAAATGGACAATAACATGATTTTTTTAAATAATGGGGAAAATGAGCTAACATTCTTTACAAAATACGCGCAGTCATTTATAATGGATTCAACAAAGGCGAATAGCCAACAGAGGAGGAAAACTCTCATGAAGAAATTTGCGACATTGATGCTGGCGCTCATGATGCTGCTCTCTTGCGCGGCACTGGGTATGGCGGAGGACATTACGCTGGACGTCATCATCTGCCAGTATGGCCCGAAGACGAACGACTGGTTTACGGGCACCGGCATGAACGGAACGAGCTTTGTCAAGAAGTTTGAAGAAGCGAACCCCGGCATCAAGCTGAATCTGGAAGTGGTTTCCTGGAACGATGTTTACACCGTGGTTTCCACGCGCATCAGCAACAACAATGCGCCGGACATCCTGAACCTTGACTCCTTTGCGGATTACGCCAACGAGGGTCTGCTCATGCCGGTCAAGGATTACTGTCCGGACGAGCTGTTCAACGATTTCTTCCCGTCCTTCATCGCGCAGTCTGTGATCGATGATACGGTGTGGGCTGTTCCGGATCTGGCTTCCGCCCGCGCGCTGTATTACAACGTGGATCTGCTTGAGCAGGCTGGCGTTGAAGTGCCGACGACCTGGGCTGAGCTGGAAGATGCCTGCCAGGCTCTGATCGACTTCTACGGCGGCGACGTTTATCCGTGGGGCATCGACATGACCACGGACGAAGGTCAGGCTGCGTTTGCCTACTACGCATGGGGCAACGACGGCGGCTTTGTGGACGCCGACGGCAACTGGATCGTCAACTGCGACGCGAACGTCGAAGCACTTGAGTTTGCGATTGGTCTGTACAACAAGGGCTACACCAACCCGAATCCGGCGACCCAGACCCGTTATGACCTTCAGGACATGTTCGGCGCGGGCAAGCTGGCGATGGTCATCGCCCCGAACTCCCTGCCGACTTACATCGCGGATAAGGGCTACACCGGCGTGAACTACGCTGTCGCCGATATCCCGCACAACGAGGGCAAGACCTCCAGCAGCGTTGGCGTTATGGACCGCATCATGGCGTTCAAGGACGACAGCGCGCCCGATCAGGCTGCCCGCAACGAAGCCATCGGCAAGTTCCTGACCTTCTTCTACGATCCGGAGAACTATGTGGGCTGGGTCAGCATGGAAGACTTCCTGCCCGCGGTCAACTCTGCGGTTGAGGCTCTGGTTGCGGCGAACCCGTCCTTCGAGGCGTGGCTCAACGTTCTGGATGGCTGCAAGTTCTATCCGACTGCCAAGGCGGAGTGGATCGACGTCAAGCAGGGCGCGGCTTCTGTTGAGCAGAACGCGCTGACCGGCGGCGACGTGAAGACGCTGCTCGACGAGCTTCAGGCGAAGGTTGCCAAATAAGTCTGTGTAACGGACGGAAGGGGGTTAGGGAAACCGACCCCCTTCTTTTCGGGTTTATGAGAGTTTCCGAAAGGGAAAGCGTTACGCGCCCGCGGGCGCGACCGGAGGATGGGTTGCGGGTTGGCGACTCAATGCTGCGTTAGCGGAATCAGAAACGCTTCGCTCTCTGATTCTTGCTTCTTGAATCGCTTCGCGATTTGAGGTTACGGGGGCTACGATGGGGTTGCCACCCCATGCCCCGCTTGGGGATTTCATCCCCAAACCCCATCTCCGCTTCGCGGCAGTTTAAAGTGACTTAGTCTGACTCCG
>URJN01000320.1 GCA_900548125.1 uncultured Eubacteriales bacterium | reverse complement strand
AGGGCAGGTCTCCTGGCTGACGGCTTCACATGCGCCGCCTTCTCGAAATCGCTTTCAATGGCTCATGGCACACGCATACCGAATACAGTAATGGCTGTTGCGCCGGATTTGAACCGGCTTCCCTTTTCATTTGAATGGCTTCAAACACCCTGCGCGGTATAGATTTTTCTCGTTTATTATACGGGGTTTGAGGGAGGGAGTCAAGATGAGAGAGGAATGGATTTTTCTTAAATCGCCAGGAAATGAATGGGTGCAGATTGATTGGTTTGAAGTGGATCATCCGATTGTCGGAGGGCGTTCTTTTCAGCATCATTTATAACCTGCTCCAATTCTTTCCGATTGACCTCCGTTTCCACCGCATCCTCAATCGAAACCCGCCCATCCGACATGCGCGGCAGCGCGTCAGGAATAACCTTGCGCGTCCAGTATCGGATGCGGTTCAGCTCCGCCAATTCTGCTTTGATTTCTTCGAGTTTGGGAAGAAGAGCTTCTCGCTCCGCTTCAAGCTGTGTACGTTCCGCTTTCAGTGCCATGCGCTGCTCCTTATCGAGAGGAGACGCAAGCCCCAGCGACTTCATCAGCTTTTCGCGCAGCCAGATTGCCTTTTGCAGACGGCTCAATTCGTCGCCGTGTTCGGCTTTGAACTTTTCGCGTTTGCCGTTCCAATGGATGCCCTCATACTCTCGCTGAATCGGCTTCAATTCTCGAATGGTTTGAATCACGCCAAACAGCGCGTCAATATCGCGGATTTTGCGCTCTTTTGCCGTGGATTCCGCTTTGATTTTGGAAAATGCCTGTTTCGTTTCGGCGATGTACCTTCCGAGCTGACCGACCGTGTAAAGCTCATGATTGGAGAGGAAGGAAACCGCCTTGAAGCCGTCCTTCAAATCGTGAACAGCGCCTTTTTCCTGCGCATAGCGATTCCACGTTTCTCGCCCGTCCTTTCGCATATCCAAATAAGCGGTAATCACCTCGCTCAATGGGTAATCATCCGGGCTTTCAATGACTTGCTGGCGGCTGACCGCCTTGCACAATTCATCCAGCCAAGCGCCGATGCCGCGAACGGTTTTCTGCAACGAAGCCAGCATCTTATTGACGCTGATGATCTTTCGGTTTTCATCGCCGCGTTCGCTGGAAACGCCCTTGCGCTCCAATGCAGAAGCCGTCGGGCCGAGATGCTTTTGCGGCAGGCGATCTTCAACGCCCTGCCGCTCAAGAGAACGCATATCGACGCGCTCTGCTCGACCCGCTGCTTTGAGCGCCGCGTTTTGTGCAACTGCCCAATCCTGCCGCCAGATTTCGCCGTACTTGCGCTCGTTCCAATCGACGGTATCCGCCTTGACGCGCTTCCAGCTTCCGTTCGGCGCGCGGATGCGTTTTCCATTTTCGTCGAGCGCGTAGACATTCTTCGATTTGGGCAGCCACTTTCCATTTTCATCCATTGCGCGAAGCGTCAGCATGATGTGAACGTGCGGGTTTCCGTCGCCTTTGTCGTGATAGAAGAAATTGCAGACCATGCCCTTGTCCACAAATTCCTTTTGACAGAAATCGCGGACGAGGGCGAGGTTCTGCTCGTCAGTCAGTTCGCGCGGCAAAGCAAAGAGGATCGAGCGCGCCGTCTGCGCGTTGACGCTTGTTTCCGCAGCGTCCACCGCGTTCCAGAGCGTCTGCGGGTCGGCATACGCTTTTGGCGCATTGGGCGGCAGCATGACTTCCACCAGCTTCACACGCGCCGGGCTGCTGTGCGGATATTTCCAGCAGCATTCGTATTCGGAGTATTTCTTTTCGCCGGCGTAATACGTGCAGGAAGCCATACAGGATTGACCTTTTCCGCGGCTGATGAGCTTAAAGCTCCCCGTCGGGCAGGGCATGGGTTCACCTCCGTTTCTTGGCGCAAAGCACCATCATGGTGTAGCCGATGCAATCGGCGCAGGGGCTTGCCCCTGTTGATGCCGAAGGCATCGAGCACCCCGCAGGGGCCTTCGGAGAACGCACGGCGCATCGAAGATGCGTATAAGTGCGCCCTCTCACGGGGAGGGGCTGCTTCCGTCGCTCTCCGCGTCATCCTCGTCTGCATCATGCCATGTCACGCTTGACACGGATGGTTTCGGCATACGCTGCATAGCCGCGTCGATCAGCTCTTTCGGGCTTTTCGGAATCTCCCCGCGTCGGCTGGCGGTCATCTGTTCCACCAGCTCGCGCACACGAGGAGAGGAAAAGAAGTAGTCGATCAGCAGGAACACATCTTCATCCGTCAGCAGTTCGGGATTGGGCAGATAATGTTCCAAATGTCCGCCGCGTTCACACAGTCGGTGCGTCCGTTCCTTGTTTCGCTGGACGGAGATTTTGTGTTTTGCTGCCTTGAGCTGCTGCTCGGCTTTTCGTTTCTGCGCTTCGGCTTTCTGCTGCATCGCAAGCAGTTTTTCGATTCGTTCGGATGCCATTGAACATTCCTCCTTATATGAAGATCGGTTTGTGTTTTGAGAATTACGCTGCGTGTTCGGCAGGCGGTTCTTCCGGCTTTTCGGAAGCATCCGTTTGCAGCACGCCGCTGCGGATCAGCTCCAGCAGCTTATCCTCGTAGGTCACAGCGATATCGTCGTCGCAATATGCGCGGACAGTGAAATTGGTGTTGCCGATCCGCTGGGTAAAGGTAAAGATGGGAATACG
>URJN01000319.1 GCA_900548125.1 uncultured Eubacteriales bacterium | reverse complement strand
TGAGCATGAGGAAGCACTGGTCGAGCTGGCGGGCATGATGACGGGAAGCGGGGTGGAGTAAATGGCAAAGGTTTATGTGCGGATGATCAAAAACGGAAAAATGACGCTTGAAAACGTGCCGGAGAAGTGGCGCGGACAGGTCGGGAAGCTGCTTGGAGAGGATGAATGATGGGCATTGTAATCGCGGTGTTCTGCCTGCTGGCGTGCATCGGCATTGCGAGGTTCATCCACGCGGGAGGTGCTTGGGATGATTAAGACGGCGGAAGCACTCCACACGGCGCGGGGACTGCTTGGCACAAGCTATGATGAGCTGGACTGCATCAACCTCATCAAAAAGGTCATCCGCGTCAGCGCGGGCGGGGAGAAAAGCTACACGACGGCAGGCACGAACGCGCTCTGGGAGAGCGACGCAAACAGCGCGAAATACCGCGATTTGACATGGAAGCAGGAAGGCATTTCCGGCGCGAAGGCGGGAATGCTGGCGTTCATGGGCGTGGGAACGGGCGACGTGAATCACGTCGGACTGGTGACGGAGAAGGGGACGGTCGTCCACTCAAGCAAGAGCAGGGGCGGGACGGTCGAAACCGAGCTGACGGAAAAGAACGGCTGGAACGGGCTGGGAAAGCATCGCCATATCGAAGTGGCAGAAGACACGACGACGGATGTTCAGGAAGGAATGGAGTACATCGTCTGCGCGCAGAAGGGGCTGCGGATGCGGAAAAAGCCTGATGTTCGCGGCGAATATATGCAGATGCTGCCGGACGGTGTGGTGATTACCGCGCTTGAGGAACGGGCAGGCTGGCTCAAGACGACCTACAAGGGATATACCGGCTGGGTCAGTGCGGAGTATTGCTGCAAAGCTACGGGCAACGACTAAGACGCAGGTATAAGAAAAGGGAGGCGGAAAACCGTCTCCCGTGCGCATGGCAGAGCGCCTGCGGCGTGCTTCTTTGGACAGGAAGCACGCTGCGAGGGAGCTGACGCAGTTGGAAGTGCGGTGTCAGCTTCTTTTTTAGTCTGATTATGCGCAAGATCATTATATCATCCATACGGATTTTGGCGCAAGAAGCACTGCTGTATGGGAATGTAAGGAACTGTATGACCCGAAAATTTTTTTTCGGAGAATGAGAGGCACTTCCATGATTGAGCTTTACAATGGTGATTGCAGGGCGTTTCTTTCCAATTATAATGGAGAGCGTTTTGACGCGGTGATTACAGACCCGCCGTATGCCAGCGGTGGCGCGACGCTATCCGAACGGAGTGTCAGCACGTTTCAGAAGTACACGGCGACCAAGAAAGCCTGCCCGTTCCCGGATTTCATGGGCGACCAGATGGATTCACGGAGCTGGCTGCACATGATGGCGGACGTTCTTGCGTTGGCGCGCGTTCAGTGTCACGACGGTGCTGTTCTGGTGGTGTTTTGCGACTGGCGACAGATGCCGCTCCTCACGGATGCGGTGCAATGGGCAGGCTGGCAATGGCGTGGAACGCTGGTCTGGGACAAGCTGACCAGCCGCCCGCAGAAGGGACGGTTCCGCCAGCAGGCGGAGTTCGTCGTCTGGGCAAGCAACGGTAAGCTGCCGATTGACCGCCCTGTGCCGGTTCTGCCGGGCGTATTTCGGGCGACAAATGTGCAGGGCGTGCAGCGCATTCACCAGACGCAGAAACCGGAGGAAATCATGCGGCAGATATGCAAAATCTGTCTGCCGGGAGGTCGGATTCTTGACCCATTCGCGGGGAGCGGTTCGACGCTGGCGGCAGCGGAGCTGGAAGGGTACGATTCGGTCGGCGTGGAGCTGTCCGAAGAAATTGCAAAGAGCGCGGCGCAGAGGCTGAACGTGCAGCTCAAGAAAGCAGGCTTTCATTAAAGTATAAAATACTCCATTATTATAATAGCATACACTAAGCAAAAAAGCAAGAAGGAACATAATCGACGATTGAGAGCGGCATAGGAGGTATTATATTATGAAAGAAAAGCTGAAAATGTTGATCGTAATGCTGGTACTGGCGGCGCTGGTCTTTGCGTTGCCGGTGTTGGCAGAAGGACAGGACGGACAGGAAGCCGTACTACTGGATTTGACGAAGCTCGCGCAGGCAATCATCAGCCTTGCGGCGGGCATTGTGTCGTTGTATCTGGTGCCGTGGCTGCGCAGCAAGCTCACGAATGAGCAGCTCTCCAAGGCGAAAAGCTGGGTACAGATTGCCGTTTACGCAGCAGAGAAGCTATACGGCGCAGGCAATGGCGACCAGAAGCTGGCGTATGCGGAGGGGATTCTCCGCAAGCACGGCATCCGGCTCGACACGGCGACGCTTAAAGCGATGATTGACGCACAGATCAAAGAGATGGAGAACATGGAGCCGTTCTATCTCGCCGATGCGAAGGTGGAAATGATCGACAATCCGAAGCCTGAAACGGCGTAAAAACCGCATAAAGGAGAAAGCCGCTCGTTGCATAAAACGGGCGGCTTTTTGCATATTCAGCGGATTTTGGAACGTGACACGAAACGCGCGCGGCGTGACATGGAATTTGCGCCGCAACACTGGGAGAGCAGGAGGCAGAGCGCAGAAGTAACTTTGTGCATCTGAAGAAATCCTTCTTCCAGATTATCCCAACCAATGTGCAGCATTATACTTGGTTAGGATTTTTCCTGCCGCCCGCAGTGCGGGATGCAGGCGGGAAA
>URJN01000318.1 GCA_900548125.1 uncultured Eubacteriales bacterium | reverse complement strand
GCATGAGGATATCACAATTTTGCATAAAATGCAAGATGAAAGTTGAAATTGGGCAAAACCCATCTGTCTTTCTGCAAAATCCGCGCGATTTTCCGTGCATCAAATAAGGCTGTTCAGCGCAGCCGGATATTTCAAGCATCCCTTAAAACATCCGGTCGGCGGCTGAACAGCCCCTTGATTCTATTTTCAGTCGATGACCACTTCAACGTGGTGTCTGTTTCCGTCCGCATCGGTCGGAATAACGCATCCGTCGATCTTTTCGCCATCCACGCTCAGCGATATTTTTCCCTTTTCGCTGCCCGCGCGGTTGACGATATGAATGTCATATTCGCTTCCGCGGAATCTTCTGGTCACAGTCAGCTCACCCAGTTCTTCCGGCAGGCACGGGTCAACCTTCAAGCCGTCGTAATCCGGCTTGATACCCAGAATACCCTGCGACGCCGTATAGAAGCTCCACGCCGCCGTACCGGTCAGCCAGCTGTTCTTTGCCTCGCCAAAATGCGGCGCATACGGACCGGCGACCATCTGGCTGTACACATAAGGCTCCGTGTGATGCAGCTTTTGATCGGTGATATACGCCGGACAAGTGCGGCGATAGATGTCATAGGCGCGTCCGCCATGTCCCAGCGTCGTTTCCGCCAGCGCAATCCACGGATTGTTATGGCAGAAGATACCGCCGTTCTCCTTATATCCCGGCGGATAGGAGCTGATTTCGCCCAATTCGAGGTGATAGCGCGTGTACGGCGGAGTCAGAATCGCCACGCCATGCTCGCTGAGCAGGTGTTCCCGAACGGAATCCAGCGCGCGCTGTGCCAAGCCTTCCTTTTTGCCGATGCCCGCCATGACAAGGAAGCCCTGCGGTTCAATATAGATTTTTCCCTCGTCGCACTCGTGCGAGCCGACCTTGTTGCCGAACGCATCATAGGCACGAAGGAACCATTCGCCGTCCCAGCCATGCTCAAGCACAGCCTTTTCCATCGCCTCCTTATGTCCCGCGACCGCCTGTGCTTCCTCGTCCCAGCCAAAGCGTCTGCAAAGTGCTTCATAATCGGGGCAGACGCCCACGAACATGCCCGCGATAAACAGCGACTCCGCCACGCCGGATTCAAAGTTCGCCGTCGTCTGGAAACTCTCGCCCGGCGTCTTGGAGAAGCAGTTGAGATTCAGGCAGTCGTTCCAATCCGCGCGCCCAATCAGCGGCAGACCATGCGGTCCCAGATGGTCGAGGGTATAATGGAAGCTGCGGCGCAGATGCTCCATCAGCGGCTGAGCCTGAGATTCATCGTTGTCAAACGGCACATTTTCATGCAGGATGGTCAAATCGCCCGTTTCCTTGATATATGCCGCCACGCCGAAGATGAGCCACAGCGGATCATCGTTAAAGCCGGAACCGACATCATAATTACCGCGCTTGGTCAGCGGCTGATACTGATGATAGGCGCTTCCGTCCGGAAACTGCGTCGCCGCAATATCGAGGATGCGCTCCCTCGCGCGCGTCGGAATGAGATGCACAAAGCCCAGCAGATCCTGCGTGGAATCGCGGAAGCCCATGCCTCTGCCGATGCCGGATTCATAGTAGCTCGCCGAGCGGGACATATTGAATGTCACCATGCACTGATACTGGTTCCAGATGTTGACCATCCGATCCACCCGCTTTTCGCTGCTCTTCACCTGATAGATAGAGAGCAGCCCGTCCCAATACTTTGCCAGTGCGTCAAACGCCGCGTCAAACTGTTCCTCGCTTTCAAAGCGTTTCATCAGCGCATACGCAGGGGCTTTGTTGATGACGTTCGGCGCGATGAACTTTTCTTCTTCCGGATTCTCGCAATAACCCAGCACATAGATGAAGCAGACCCGCTCACCCGGCTTGAGTGTTCCCTTCAGGCAGTGGCTTCCAATCGGCGACCAGCCGCTGGCAACGCTGTTGGCGCTTTGGTTTTCAAAAACCACCTTCGGCTCGTTGAAGCCGCGGTACGCGCCAAGGAAGCTCTCTCTGTCGGTGTCAAAGCCGTCAATCGGCGCGTTCACCGCGTAAACCGCAAAGTGGTTGCGCCGCTCGCGATATTCGGTTTTATGATAGATTGCGCTTCCTTCAATTTCAACCTCGCCGGTGGAGAAGTTGCGCTGGAAGTTTGTTGCGTCGTCCTGCGCATTCCACAGGCAGAACTCGACAAAGCTGTAAATGGAAACTTCTCTTTCATAAGAAGCGTGGTTGGTCAGCACCAGCTTGGTCACCAGCGCGTTCTCGCCGCGGGGAACCATCGCCGTTTCAACAGCTTCCAGACCATTCTTTTCGCCCGTGATATGGGTATAACCCAATCCGTGGCGGCATTCGTAATGGTCAAGCGGCGTCTTGACCGGCATGAAGCCCGGCGTCCAGACCGTACCGCCGTCATTGATGTAGAAATACTGTCCGCCCGCGTCAGTCGGCACGTTATTGTAACGGTAGCGGGTCAGACGCAGCATGCGCGCATCTTTATAGAAGCTGTATCCGCCGCTGGTATTGCTCATCAGGGTGAAGAACGCTTCGCTGCCCAGATAGTTGATCCAGGGGGAAGGCGTCTGCGGCTCGGTTATGACATATTCCCTCGCCGCGTCGTCGAAGTAGCCGTATTGCATCCGATCTCCTCCTTTAAATTACGGGGCATTGCCCCTGCAAATCGAAATCGTTTTAGTAAAAAGGCGCACCTTTTACGCCTTCT
>URJN01000317.1 GCA_900548125.1 uncultured Eubacteriales bacterium | reverse complement strand
ACACAATATTTCTCCCATAGAGGTTAAATCCGGCAGTCATTATACGATTCTTTCCTTGCAGAAATTTGTTGCACGCTTCGCAGAGCAAACTGCACAGCCGTATGTTCTGCATACCAACGATTTCAAAGAAGAAAACGGCATCACCTATCTCCCTGTATATATGACATCGCTGCTTTGAAAATATTCTGCGGATCATATCCCGAATAATCTTTTCAAGATATCCATTCAGGTTTATTCCGCTGAATTTGAACAGCATAGTCTCCAAGATGTCCCTCTATGTCCCCTAAGATGTCCCTCAAGACCTTTAGACAACCTTATCGGTTACACTCACTCTCCCGCTCAGAATTAATTATGCTGAGCGGGTTTTCCGTTTCATGGAAGATTGCAATGACACATTTTTCTGGAATTATGACATCTATTTTCGCACATTTTTCCGCTTTTTTCAGCGCGTAAAATTCCATTTTTTCCATTTTCACTTTCAAAGGAGGTTGTGATATGCGCAAGCCCCATCGAAAACAACTGCTCGCGTGGCTGCTGACAGCCGCGCTCCTGCTGGCCAATCTTCCGGTTTCCGTCCTCTCGGAAGAGATTATCGAAAACCCCATTCAGACGGAAATCGTCGAACAGAACGAGCCAGAAACCGCCGAAGAACCCAATCTTCCCGTTTCACCGACCGAAGAAACCGGCGAGCCAACCGAACCGCCCGTTTCGGAAGAACCCAATGAAACGCCCGAACCCAGTGAACCATCAGGAACTACGGAAATTCCGGCTTACGAGAATACTCCCGATATCCCCGATCAGGATATCTGTCCGCCGAAATTCATCTTGAAAAGGAAAAAGAAATCCTCAAGCCCTATACGGACGCGAACGGATATATCCGCCAAGCGCTGACCACAACCTATGGTCTGGGCTTCGTATTTGGTCTGTACAATGCCGACGACATCCATTATGCGGATGGTATGCTGCCTGCCGATACGCTTATCGCTGTCGGCATGACCGATATGCACGGCAAACTGACCTTCTCCGGCAATCTGCCACACGGCGCATATACCATCCGGGAGCTGGATGGGCCGAAGGGCTGGAAGCTCAATCCGAACCGCTTCGATGTACGGATTTCCCCCGAAAATCAGGCGGACGATGCGCCTGTCATCCGCGTTTCACTGGATGGAACGGTGCGTAACGAGCTGATTTACACCAAAGTCACGCTGACCAAAACCGATATCACTGGCGCGGAAACCGTTCCGGGCGCGGAAATTGAGGTCAAGAATGAGCAGGGAGAAGTCATTTACCGCGCCGTTACCGATGAAAACGGCGAAATCCCCAATATCCCTGTTACGCCGGGGCGCTACACCTTCAAAGAGGTGCTTGCGCCCGAAGGGTACGCGCTGAACGAAACGACCTGCTCCTTTACCGTAAATGAGAACGGGCATGTTTCCGGGGATACCGTTTTGCGCGACGATTTCACGCGCTTCATGCTGAAAAAGGTCGGCGAGCATAACGAGCCACTGATGGGCGTGGCGTTCTCGCCGAAAGACGAGCGCGGCGCAGTCGTCGCTACAGTGCTGACCGATGCAGACGGCATCGCCATGTTTGAAAAAATCCCGTATGGCAGATATACTGTCGTTGAAAGCAAACCGCTTCCGGGCTACCTGCCCAGCGGCGCACAGGTGACATTGACCCTTGACGGCACGTTCGTCAATCCGACCGAGCCGATTGCCGTCATTCCCAACGAGCGCATGAAGCTGACCTTCAGGAAGGTCGATACGGCAGGAAACCCGCTGGCAGACATCTCCTTCACCCTGATTGACGAGCAGAGCGGAACGGTCGCCGCCCACGCCGTCAGCGACGAGAAGGGCGAGTTTGAAATCGCCGGCTTCACAGTCGGCGATTGGATTCTCCGCGAGGATGAAGCGCCGGAAGGCTTTAACCTGATGAACGATTACACCTTCCACGTCGGCTACAACTGGAAGAACAACCAGACGGTTACGCTGGTCAACATCCCGAACCATTATGAGTTCAAGAAAACCGACCACCGCCGCAAACCGCTTTCCGGCGTTCGTTTCGGTCTGTACGACGACAAGGGGACGTTCATTCGAGAGCTGGTTTCCGATGAAAACGGCATTGTACGCGCTGACAACCTCGTACCGGGCAGCTATCTGATCCGCGAAACCCGCCCGCTGGACGGCTATGCCAGAACCGACGAGGCAATCACGTTCACCATTGACGAATCCTACATCCCGCCGCAGAAGCTCGCACGCATCACCAACACGCCCGTCATTCAGACCGGCGTTGACTTCCCGATTACGCCGACAATGATTGTCGGTCTGCTGATGATGGCGGCTTCCGTCCTGCTCGGTCTGATGCGGCTGCTCAAAAAGAAACACCGATAACGATACGGAGGTGCAGAACATGACGTTCCTGATGAAACTGGTTGGCCTGCCCCTGATCGCCCTGCTGACGCTGGTGGAATGGCTCGGCATCTTTGCGCTGGGCATTTCGCAGTTCATCACCAATAAGCTGGCGGCGCTGATTTTCTTCATCGCCTGCTGCTGTCTGCTGTTCGGTAAGGTCACGTTCAGAGAAGCCGCAACCATGTTCGCAGGGAGCTTCTGCGTCTTTGCTTTGCCGTATGCCGCCGAGTGGATTTTGGAGCGGATTTCCGATTTCAATCGGTGCGTGAAGGATTGGGTGCGCGGTTGAATTCTTCTATTTCCATATCG
>URJN01000316.1 GCA_900548125.1 uncultured Eubacteriales bacterium | reverse complement strand
ATATTTCACGGAAATCCTTGACAGTCAAGTTACTTTATCCCTTAAAATGACCCTATCATTCACCGGTTGGCATGATAAATTGCCGACAGACCATGTGAAAGGGGAAAAGAACATGAATAAGAAGGTCATTTCCTTCGGTCTTGCGATGATGCTGGCGGCAGCTCCGCTGGCGGCGGGCAGCGCGGCAGGTTTTACGCCGGGCGAGTATGAAGCGACGGCACAGGGCTTTGGCGGCGCTGTAACCGTGAAGATCACCGTGGACGACAGCACGGTGACCGCCGTTCAGGTGACTGGCGAAGATGAGACGCCGACAATCGGCGGCGCGGCGATCGAAACGTTTAATGCGTCTTTGGTCGGCGCGACGGATGCCGAGGTGGACGGCGTTGCAGGCGCAACCGTGACCAGCACGGCTGTGAAGGAAGCGCTGGCAGAGGCGATGGCGCAGGCGAGAGGTGAAGCGGCGGCTAACGATGCGGCTGTCGCGTTCAAGCCGGGCACATACACCGCTTCCGCAAAGGGCTACAACGGCGATGTAACCGTCAACGTGACGTTCTCCGAGAACGCCGTGACGGCGATTGAAGTGACCGATTCCAAGGAAACCGCGCATGTCGGCGACGTGGCTTTTGAGCCGATGATCAAGGATATGCTGTCGGCGAACGGTTCCGGCGTGGACAGCGTTTCCGGTGCGACCTTCTCCAGTGCCGCGCTGCGCAACGCCGTCAATGACGCTGCGGCGCAGGCGGAGTGCGCCAACCTTGGCGCATTCAAGGCGGCGACTGTTGAGCATACCGCTCAGGCGCCGATCGAGGAGACTTACGACGTGGTCATTGTCGGCGCGGGCGGCGCGGGCATGGTTGCGGCGGCACAGGCGGCGCAGGACGGCAGCTCTGTGGTTGTGCTGGAAAAGAACGCCGAGATGGGCGGCAATACGCTGGTTTCCGGCGGTGCGTTCCAGTCCGTGATGCCGTACCTCGTCTGGGATGCGGAAAATCCGGATGCGACCACCGGCGTCAACCCGCTGGACGGGCAGACCTATGACAAGGTGAAGAACGACGCGGGTCGTATCGATACGCTCAAGACCATCCTCAACTGGTCGGAAGAGCCGTTTGACGGCACGCTGGATGCCGATCATCCGTTTGTCGCGGGCGATATCGCGCTGAACGCTGTCCGCGGCGTCCATGAGGAATACCTGCCGACGCTGAAGGCGCTCAAGGAAGAGATCAAGGCGTATCTCGACTGGGCACAGCCGCAGCTGGACGCGGGCGTTGAGGAGACGCAGCTCACCCTGTTCTCCACCATCAACCTGCATATCTTCCAGACTTACTACGGCGGTCTGCGTCCGAATGCTGACCACAGCGAGTGGGTGTACGGTCGTTACGACTTGGTCAACCAGTTCATCCAGGGCGGTCAGGAGATCAAGCCGTGGCTTGTCGCGCAGGGTGCAATTTTTGACTACACCAAGCAGTCCACGCTCATCGGCTGCCTGTGGCAGCGCGAGAATGCGCCGGTCGGCGGCGTGGTGGACGGTGTGGAATACGCCAGCAAGTGGGGAGCATATTTCGCCGTTCCGTACAACACGATGGTGACTGCGAACGAGAACAACAAGGTCATGCTTCGCACCACCGCCAACGAGCTGATCGTTGAAAACGGCAAGGTGACCGGCGTCAAGGCGACGCAGTACGACGGCACCGAGGTGACCCTGCATGCTACCAAGGGCGTCATTCTGGCGACCGGCGGCTATGCGGCGAACATCGAGATGGTTCAGGAAACCAACGAATACTGGGATAAGGACTTCATCGCCGACAACATCGGCACCACCAACCGCTCTTCTCTGACCGGCGACGGCATCAACATGGCTGTGGCTGTCGGCGCGGCGACCGAGGGCGAGGGCTGGACGCAGATGATGCCTCTGGGCTGGGTTGACAACGGCAACCTCTCCGGCGGCGCAGGCGAGAATGTCATCTTTATCAATGCGGCGACCGGCAAGCGTTATGTGGATGAATCCGCTGAGCGCGATGTGCTGTCCGAAGGCGGCTTCGAGAACGGCATGAGCAAGGAAACCGCCGAGAAGCTTGGGCTCAAGTATGTTCCGGGCATCTATGTTGAAGTATCCAACACCAGCGTTATGGCGGGCCCCGGCGGATTCAACAACACCAAGGCGGACGTTCCGGGTCGTATGTACTTCATGACCGTCGAAGAGCTGGCTGACAAGCTCGGCTGCGATGCGGCGGCTCTGCGCAAGACCATCGAGGACTACGACGCCTATGTCATGGGCACGGCGGATAGCCTCGAAGTCGAAAAGCTCTCTGTCCGCGGCACGGTCGGTCAGGTCGAGGTGGACGAGAACGGCAAGTACAAACCGGAGACCTACAAGCTCGACGAGATTCGTGTGCGCTACATGGCTCCGTCCACCCATCATACCATGGGCGGCGTGAAGGTCGATCTTGACCGCCATGTGCTGGACACCAACGACAGCATCATTCCGGGTCTGTATGCGGCTGGCGAAATCACCGGCGGCATCCATGCGGGCAACCGTTTGGGCGGCAACGCTGTGACCGAAATCATCGTTTCCGGTCGTACCGCGGCGCAGGCGGTCGAAGCGGATAACCCGTAATTCCTCCATCTTTTTTCCTTCTATCTTCTCTTCTCCAAGTGCATCTTATGCAAAAGGCTGTCCTCTCCCTTCGGGGGGAGGATGGCTTTTTTATGTATGGGATTGAGAAAGCATTACGGG
>URJN01000315.1 GCA_900548125.1 uncultured Eubacteriales bacterium | reverse complement strand
ACCGAGACGAGAGGACGGCAAGGCATACAAGGGCAAGGCAGAAGGAAGCAACAGCAGTGAAGGATTGTGGATAGCCAGGTCACACAGGAAAACTATGGCGATCAGTTTTCACTGATTAAAACCTGTGTCATCCATCTGGGACAGCGTCAGCTCTCCTGCGCTCTGTACAAGGGCGAGCTGAACGGTGTGACGGTCTACGCCATCGGCAACGAGCATCTGTTCCACCGTCCGCGGCTCTACGGTTACGGGGATGATTCTCTGCGATTTGCCTTCTTCTGCCGCGCGGTTATCGACCTGCTGCCGGAATTCGGCGACCTGCCCGATATTCTGCACTGCAATGACTGGGAAACCGCGCTTGCCATCCTCTATTTGAAAAATGACGCCGTTTTGAACGATGCGCTTTCGCATATCAAAACCGTTTACACGATTCACAATATCGCCTATCAGGGGCAGTTTGGGCGAAGCGAAATGGAAACGACCTTTGCCCTTCCGGATGGCTGGTATCACGGCGGTCTGAGCTATGAGTTTGAAGGGCGGCAGGATATCAACCTGATGAAGGGCGCGATGCTGATGGCGGATGCGGTGACGACCGTATCGCCGACCTATGCGCGCGAGCTTCACTATCCGTATTTCGCACATGGCTTGCAGGGTGTGGTCGATATCATCGACCCCAAGCTGTACGGCATCCTGAACGGCATCGACACGGATCATTACGATCCGGCGCATGACCCGCTCATCCCCTACCATTTTACCGTCGAGGATATGTCGGGCAAGGCGCGCTGCAAGCGGGAGATTCAGCGTCTGTTCGGGCTTAATCAGGAGAGAGAGTGGCCGCTGCTGGCGAGCGTCGCGCGTCTGGTCGAGCAGAAGGGTATTGAGCTGATTCGCGAGATTCTGCCGCAGCTGATGGATATGGGCGTGCAGCTCATCGTCTTTGGTCAGGGCGACCAGAAATATATTGAGTATTTCAACTGGGCGCGTGAGCAGTGGCCCGGACAGCTCGGCTTCTCCAGCGACTACAATGAGCCGATGGCGAGCGCGGTCTTTGCCGGCGCGGATATGTACCTGATGCCGTCGAGGTTTGAGCCATGCGGACTTTCGCAGATGATGGCGATGCGCTACGGAACGGTTCCAATCGTTCACGAAACGGGCGGGCTCAAGGACTCCGTGCGCGCCTACAAGGATTTTGACGGCGTGGGCGACGGCTTTGCCTTCTCGGATTATCAGGCGAAGGATTTGTATCTGGCGATTTCTGAAGCGGTCAAGCTGTATTTCGGCAACGAGGCGATGTTTGACAAGCTGCGTGCGCGCTGCATGAAGAAGGATTTTTCGTGGGACAAGAGCGCACAGCAGTATAACCGCATGTATGAAGATATCTGCGGCGGCGCAGGCTCGGGCGCACCGATTGCCTTTGAGGATGCGTTTGACCAGCTCCGCCACTGTTACATGGAAAACGAGCGCGTAAACCGCAGCCGTCACGACAGTGCTTACAACCGCGTGGTGCAGGTCACAATCATCGGGCGCGGTGCGGGAACATTCCAAATCCGCTTCACGGACGGCGGCATGCAGGTTCTGCCGACCTCTGCCGATGACGCGGAAGCATACGTCCATTGCAGCTTCGATAACCTGCTGGCAATGGCGCGCGGTCTGGTGACGGTCGATAAGCTCTACCTGAGCGGACAGCTTCGCTTGAGCGGCAACCTCTCCAAGGGATTTGAGATTCGCTATCTGCTCTCCCCGGCGAAAAAAGGGTAAGGCGGCAGCCGAGCGGAAACGAAGCGGATGAGTTTTATAGATTCATGAAAAACAAAAAAGGCATATGAGCGTTCTTCTTTGAGCAAAGAAACGTGCATATGCCTTTTTGATTGCTTGAATCGTGGATTCATGATTTGATGACTGATTGATAATAATTTCCGAAATCCGCAAGCGCATCGATAATGGGCAGCATCTGTTTTCCGAGTTCGGTCAGCCCATATTCTACTCGCGGAGGGGACTCCTGATAGTCGCGTCTGTAGGCGAGTCCGTCGTCAATCATCTGGCGCAAACTGTCCGTTAAGACCTTTTGAGATATTCCTTCCAGGTCTTTTTGCAGTTCATTAAAACGCCATGGTCGCATTTTGAGATTACGAAGAATCAGGAGTTTCCACTTTCCGCCGATTAACGATACCGCGGTTGCTACGGGACATGCGGGCAGTTCACTCTTTGTTTTCATGATGTTTCATCTCCAATCTGATTGGATTGCGTTTTGATAGATGCGGTTACAAAAAAGTGCGTACTTGTATTTACTGCTCTGAATTCGTAGAATGATTTCAGGCAAACGGAATTGCCAATATTCTTTGGAGGTCATACCTATGGCAAACTACACGAAAACAAGCATCGGAAACGAAGGCAGAATCGAACTGCATGAGAAACTGAAACTGACCGGCGCAGAGGTCAGCATCAACCGGCTTCCTGCCGGTGCGGGGGTGCCTTTCGTTCACGCTCATAAAAACAACGAAGAGATTTACGGGGTTATTTCCGGCGAAGGAAAGGCAATTATTGATGGTGAGGAAATCCATCTTGTCTCCGGCGACTGGCTGAAGATTGCGCCGAAGGCAAAGCGTCAGTTCTTTGCGGCGGAACAGGTCGGCATCTCCTATATCTGCATTCAGGTGAAGGAAAATTCGCTGGATGGATTTACGGCAGAGGATGCCATCATTTACTAAGACGGATTGAAGAGAAAAAGTGCGGTTGTTTCAAAGC
>URJN01000314.1 GCA_900548125.1 uncultured Eubacteriales bacterium | reverse complement strand
ATGGAAAAATCGACTTTCCCAGTATCCACATAAGAGCGGATGCGAAAAGCTGCTGTTACAAATGCCCTGTAAAATTTCCTGCTTATTTCTCCGTGTTTATATCGGATTCGTTGTAGTTCACACAGGCTGCTCAAAAGCTCATAAGAGCAGATGTCTGTATCATGTGTGTGGTGCCAAACGACAATGCGACGGTAGACACTCCAACGTATACATTTTAGACTGTATTCGCTGACTCCCCGCTGGCGCATAGCCTCCAGCACTCCGTTTACTGCATCTTCTATCCTTTGCAAAGCATACACCCCCTGTTATATTTGGTGTTCCAAGTATAACAGGTAATGCCGATATTTACTTGAATTCCTCTTGCATTTCAACCTTCTCTAAATTATATCGGCATTTCTTTTTCCTCGGCATTATTCAGGAAAAGCCGAATTCGGCTTTTTCTGAAATCGTATTATGCGTCTGTCGAGTGCATGGAGCGCGGCCTTGACCCGATGACGACCAATCTGGTCGTAGCAGATCTTAGCCGCACGGAGAAAACCATTTGTCTCGCGGTATCGCCTTCTCTGAAGGCATACGGTATTTCCGGCAGAGCACGGCTCTTTGAAGTGGTTGAGCGCGTCAAGGAAGTCAACGCCGAACGACGGCGCAAAGCAGGCGGCAATCTTTTTGAAAAGAGCTGCGATGCTCATGAGCTGGCAGCTGACCCGTCGCGCGCGGTGGGTTATCTTGTCGCGCCGCCGCAGATGGCGAAATACATTCAGATCAGCACACAGATCTACAATGTCTATCTCAAATACGTCGCGCCCGAGGATATCCACGTCTACTCCATCGATGAGGTGATGATGGACGTGACCAGCTACCTCGAGACGTATCACATGACCGCCCGCGAGTTGGCAAAGACCATGATCCTCGATGTGCTGCACACCACGGGCATCACAGCCACGGCGGGCATCGGCAGCAATCTCTATCTCTGCAAGGTCGCTATGGACATTATGGCGAAGCACGTTCAACTGGACAAAGATGGTGTCCGCATTGCGGCGCTTGACGAAATGAGCTACCGTGAGCAGCTTTGGGAGCACCGCCCGCTGACGGATTTCTGGCGTGTTGGGCGCGGTTATGCAAAGAAGCTGGAAGCCATCGGCATCTACACCATGGGGGATGTTGCAAGGTGCTCTATCGGCAAGCCAAACGAATACTATAATGAAGAACTGCTCTATCGGATGTTCGGCATCAACGCAGAGCTGCTCATCGACCATGCATGGGGCTGGGAACCATGCCGGATGGAAGACATCAAAGCGTACCGGCCGGAGACAAACAGCATCAGCTCCGGGCAGGTTTTGCAGTGTCCGTATCCTTACGATAAAGCGCGCCTCGTCGTGCGCGAGATGGCGGAGGCCGTCGCAATGGATCTGCTTGAAAAACGCCTCGTGACCGACCAGCTCACGCTGACGATTGGCTACGACATTGAAAATATCGCAGGCGGCAGCTATCACGGTGAGATCGTGACGGACCGCTACGGCAGGAAAATCCCCAAGCACGCGCACGGTACAGCGAATTTACCACGCAAGACGTCCTCTGCGCGCAGCATCATGGATGCGATTCTCGGGATTTATGACGGGAAGGTCAACCCCAAGCTGTCCGTCCGCAGGATCACCATCACAGCGAACAAGATCATGAGCGAGGATGATGTCCCACAGGAAGCCGGAATGCCGGTACAGTTCAACCTGTTCGACGATATTGCGGCGCAGGAACAGCAGCACAAGGATGAAGAAAGTAGATTGGAGCGCGAACGCAAGATACAGGAAGCGATGCTGGGCATCAAGAAGAAGTTTGGCAAGAACGCCATTTTGAACGGCGGGAGCTATTTAGATGGCGCGACCGCCCGAGAGCGCAACGGCCAGATTGGAGGGCACAAGGCATGAGCGGCAAATACGACGATATCATTGACCTCCCGCATCCAACCTCGCAGAACCATCCGCGCATGTCGCTGCACGACCGCGCGGCGCAGTTTTCCCCCTTTGCTGCTCTGACCGGCCACCACGCTGCCATCGCGGAAACAGGTCGGCTGACAGACCGGCGCATCGAGCTCGACGAGAGCGAGATCGCGCGCGTCGACGCAGAATTGCAGCACCTTCAAGAACTGCTTCCCGGCAGACCAACGGTGTCCATCACCTACTTTGTGCCGGATGAGCGAAAGAACGGCGGCAGCTACCAGACCGTCACCGGCGAGGTCAAGCGCATCGACGCGGTCGCTGGGATGATCCAAATGACGGACAGGAGAGAGATACCGATCGAAGATGTTTTCAATGTCACAGCTGAGACTGTGTGATTTGATACGCAGAACATTTCAAGGAGGTTGTGTAATGCTTAGTTCGGATTTACCTATCGCAAAGTTGGAGGAAGACGAGCTGAACCGAGGCTCATTTGCAGAGAGCCTTGCAAAGACTTTAGTGCAGTATTCGTTCCCATCGTCTCTCACGATTGGTTTATATGGCGAGTGGGGAAGCGGTAAGACATCACTGCTGAATATGGTGTGTGAAAATGTAGAGCAAATCGATGACGGCGTGGTTGTTCTCAGATTTAATCCATGGCTATGCTCCGATTCGAAGCAACTTGTCACGCAGTTTTTTAAGCAGATGGCAACGGCAATCAAGCTCAAAAATAAAAAGGCTGAAAAAGTATGGGAATTGATTGACCAGTATGCGGATGTTGTAAGACACTGGGATACCATCGAATACTGCAACGTAGAAACGGTCTTCT
>URJN01000313.1 GCA_900548125.1 uncultured Eubacteriales bacterium | reverse complement strand
TTAAGTACGCGATTGATGGTATCATTAATTTTTCAGAGGCACCACTCAGTATTGCTTCGTGGGCTGGAATTGGAATGACATTCATTGCTTTCATTATGATGGTGATTGTGATTGTAAGACGGTTATGCTTCGGTGATCCAGTTGCCGGATGGGCATCTACCATGTGCGTGATCATTTTTATTGGAGCAATTCAACTGTTCAGTATGGGCATTATGGGACAGTATCTGGCAAAAGCCTATTTGGAAGTCAAGCATCGTCCGCACTATATTATCAGTGAAACGAACGACGAAGCCGCAAACCGTGTAGGTTGATAGAATCTGGGAGGAAAATCATTGAAACCTAAAAAACATGGTGCTTTTCATCAAAAGCATAGTTTAGGACAAAACTTTATTGAGGATGAAGCTCTGCTCAATCGGCTTGCTGATTTGTCGCTGATGACCAAGGAAGACTGTGCTTTGGAAATCGGTCCCGGCTTCGGAGCGTTGACAAAGCCCCTCGCCGATAGGGCAAAGCAGGTCGTTTCGCTTGAAATTGACAAGACGTTGATTCCGATTTTGAATGTTACGCTGGAGCATTATCAGAACGTGCGCGTAGTATGCGGAGATGTGATGCGCACAAATTTGACTGAATTTGTCAGAAGCGAATTTGGCGATGCCTGTACTTCGCTTCGTGTTGCCGCTAATCTGCCGTATTACATCACGACGGATGTGCTGACTAAGCTCATGCAGGAGCTGCCGCAGGCGAAGTCGATTGCAGTCATGATTCAGAAAGAGGTCGGAGATAAGCTTTTGAGCCAGCCGCGTGAAGAAGGCTACGGTCCGCTTGCGGTATTAGCACAGTATCATTATGAAATTACGCGCGCGCTTGATGTTCCTGCGGCGTGCTTTAATCCGCCGCCTAAGGTGGATTCGAGCTTTATGCTGCTGGAGCGGTTGAATGAGCCGCGGTTCGATGCTGGCGATGAAACAGTGTTCATTCGTCTTGTTCGCAGTGCATTCCTGATGCGTAGAAAAACGCTGATGAATAATCTGGTTTCCAGCTTTTCTCTGAGCCGTGAGCAGGCAGGAGAATACCTTGAAAAAGCAGGGATTCCTTTGCAGGCGCGCGCAGAAGAATTGAGCCTTGAGCAATTCTGTATGCTCTCACGTCAGCTTAACTGATTAAAAAACAACAACGCATTCTTTCAGGCTGTGAATACAGCCAATACGGAAAGAAAGCGTTGTTTTTGTATATCGCAGAAAACGGTGTGTGCTTAGTCACTTGAGTAAAAAGCGGAGCTTGGGTCGGAGCTTTTTAACGTAAACGATTGTCAAAGCAATCAGGAGCTTGTCGTACATAAGCAGACAGATGTTGAGAAGCACGACGAAGCCCGCAAGCAGCCAGATGCCCATTTCCGTGAATTCAGCGACGACTGCATCCATGTGCAGAATCCAGCCCAGCACAGCATACATGGCAAATACAGCGGCGTTAAAGATGATGAGTTTGACCAGAATACGGAGCGGCTTGTTTTTTAGCTTATCCAGATTCCACTTGATAACAGGATAATATCCCAGAAATATATAGAAAAAGGCGGCTTCCTTGTCTATGCCGAGAATTAAAACGATGAGAGACGTTGCGGCATATGCAGTCAGCGCAGTCTTTTTTCCATACTCAAGAAAGATGGGCAACAGAAGTACGCCGCACATTAAAGGAGCGCAGTATGTCGCAATTGGAATCAAGCCTCCCGTGAGCATGAGCGCAACAGAGAGCGCGACCATCATTCCGCAAAAAGCGATTTTGCTGCTTTGCCGCCTGCTGTCGGCGCGATTTGAACCAGCCATTTTATATTTCCTCCGGCTTGAGTGTTTGATGAATATCATTATATCATATTCGGCAGCCGCAAACAATTGACCGATGCAAAAGCGGCAGAGACAGCCTGAGTTTTGTACGCAATCCTCTTATTAAGTAAAAAAACTCCCTTTGCTTCAGCAAAGGGAGAGAAGACGTAGGCGGGCATTACGCCTGCAAGGAGAGACGCTTTGCCAACTGGCGAATCTGCGGAACCATCGCCAGAGCAATGCAAATGATTGCTTCCGGAACGAGGTACAGTCCGTTATAAACGGCGGCATAAACCAGAACATTCTGACCTTCTGGCGCATACATACCAAAGAAAATCACACCGGAAACGAATGCACAGACAAAACGTCCGAAGGTACCCAGAAGGATACCCGGAATGAGACCCCACTTATCGGAGAAGTTGGACGCCAATCCGGCAAGACCCAGCATTGCAAACGCCAGCGGGTAATCAAGCAGCAGCTCGATCGGATGAACGAAATACGCATCCTGAAGGAACTGAACAAGGCCATAACCCGCGCCGACGAGCATGCCCGGGCCTGCGCCGTAAGCATAGGCAAAAAGGAAGATCGGCAGCATGCTTGCCGGCGTGATGGAACCGCCCTGCGGCATCTTGTAAAGACGCACATAGGAAAGAACGGTTGCCAGCGCAATGCAGAGAGCTGCATTAGCAAGCATACGGGCAGTCCAACGCTTTTTGTCCTTGGTGATGGCAAAGACAACGATACCAAAGATAAACAGTGCGGCGATTACGCCCCAGGTGACAGGCGTAATCTTGGCGAATTTGGAGAACATAGAAAAAGCCCCCTTCTCATGGATTACTTGCAATTCGCTGACCGCGAAAAAAGCCGCGCTCCTTATCCGACAGGCAAGGATTCGCGGCTTTCTATTTGAAAACAAGCTCAGTCGCTTCCCTACGGTAGGATTAACTACACA
>URJN01000312.1 GCA_900548125.1 uncultured Eubacteriales bacterium | reverse complement strand
CATGGAAAGCGAGTATATCGCCCGCGCTGCAAGAGGCGATGCGGAGGCGTTTGAAACGCTGATGACCGCTTATGAAAAAAAGATATACTGCCTGTGCCTGCGGATGATGGGCAATCCGCATGACGGAGAAGACGCCGCGCAGGAAGCTATGCTCAGAATTTGGCAGAAAATGAGCCAGTATCGCGGAGAATGCGCTTTTTCAACATGGGTGTATCGGGTCGCCTCGTCGAGCTGTATGGACGCGATCCGCAAACGCAGCAGACAGACCCAGCCGTCGCTGGAAGATATGAAGGAACAGGGGTTTGACCCCGCGGATGACGCCGATACGCCGGAGGAAAGCGTCGAGAAGAAAGAACGGCGGGAGAATATCCAGCGGGCAATCTCGTCCGTGCCGGAACAGATGCGAAACGTGTTCCTCCTCAGAGATGTTCACGGGCTGAGCGTCGAGGAAACGGCAAACGCTTTGCAAATCGCGCAGGGTACGGTCAAGTCGCGGCTGGCAAGGGCAAGAGAGAAGATTGCCGCCGAGCTGCTGACAGGCGGAAGAGGGAAAAATCGGGAGGTGAAGCCGTATGAAGTGTGAAGAATTGGAAACCATCGTCTTTTCCGGAAAAGAGCCGACGAAAGAGCAGCGCATGCAGATGCAGGAACACGCGAAGAGCTGTGAAGCCTGCCGCGCTCTGCTAAGCAGCGCGGAGCTGCTGGGCGGCATGCGGGAAATCGATGACGATGTGGAGCTGCCGGAGTCCTTTACGACTGGATGGAGACAGGCGGTTCGGGCGCAGAGCAGACAGCCCATCCGCTTTGAGGAACAGGTGAAAAAGCGCAGAGCGCGTCCGACCATCACGCGCATCTTGAGCTATGCGGCGTGCGCGGCGGTGGTGCTGGCGTCGGGCATCGGCTTGGGCAGATTGAGTGGCGGCGGCGTGTCCTCCACGTCGGAATATCAGAGCTACTATGATATGGGGGATTCAGGTTACGGCGAGAGCTATGAATCCGAAACCTCGGGCGTGGGCATGCGGAGCATGGCGTCCGGCGTGTCGAAGAACACCCAGCAGGATAAGAAGATTGTTCGCCGCGCATGGCTGAGCTTTAAGACGGATGCCTTTGATGCGGCGGTTGATACGCTGCGCAGTCGGGTGGCGGACATGGGCGGCAGCATCGAAAACTGCGAAATCAGCAGCAGTGCGAGGGACGCGAGCCGCAGCGCAAGCCTGACCCTGCGCGTGCCGGGCGAAAAGCTGGATGAGCTGATCGAAGGCGTGGGCGAGCTTGGTGAAATCACCCGCGAACAGACGACCGCGGTGGACATGACCGATACCTACACGGACAACGCATCCCGACTGGAGAGCGCACGCGCTAAAAAGCAGCAGCTGGATGCACTGTACGCCAAGGCGGAAAACATGGAGGATATCATCACGCTGACCAACGCGCTGTTTGACGTGCAGGAAGAAATCGACGCGCTGGAGGGACAGAACAGACAGATTGACCATGACGTGAATCTTGCGACGCTGGTGGTGTCCATCAGCGAAAAGAGCAGCGCGGTCAATGCCAAGCAGCCTTTTCTAACGCGGCTGGGCAAGGAGTTTTCGGAAGGTCTGGAGCGTTTCGGCGAGTTCGTTTCCGATTTCGTGCTTGCGCTGACCTACGCCCTGCCGTGGCTGGCACTGCTGGCGGTCGTGATTGCAGCAGTGAGGGCGGTTGTCCGGAAAAAACGCAGAAAAAAATCTCAAAAAGATTCTGAGGTTCGCGGAAGAAAATAAAAAGCAGACTCGTCTATATAGGTGATGGAAGAATATTCCAGATTAGACCGCTGACAAAAAGAACTGCCTGCTCTTTAGTTAGGAGGAAAACAACATGAAAAAGATTCTTGCCTTTGCGCTGACTCTGATGCTGGCGATTCCGGCGATGGCTTTCGCCGACGGAAGGGACGCGGATATCACCGCGCTGGGAACGGCGACCGTGACCGCCGACCCGAATCAGGTGACGGTGATTGCGAATGCGAGCGTGACGGCTAAGACTGTCGGCGAAACGCAGGAAGCGATGAATAAAATCATCACGAGCGTGACCGACAAGCTCACCCAGCTCGGCGTTCAGCAGAATGATATCGTTACCAGCAGCTACAGCTACTATCCCGTCTACAATTATGACACCGACACCCCGACCATCAAGGGGTATCAGGCGAATCATACGCTGTGCATCACCTGCAACGACGTCGAAATGCTCGACAGCGTGGTCGGTGCGGTCACGGACAGCGGCATGAGCGACATTTACAGCGTGTCCTACGATGTATCCAACCGTTCCGACCTGTATAAGCAGGCGCTGGAGCTGGCGATTGACGCGGCGGCGAAAAAGGCGGATGTGATGGCAAGTGCGGTGGGCATGAGGATCACGGGGCTGGAGAGCATCACCGAGAACAACAGCTACGACACAAGCTACGGCATCAACAGCATGTCGGACGGCGGCGCGGTCAGCACGCGCGCAGAATCTGTCGAAACGGGCATTCGTTCCGGAAGCATCAGCGTGACGGCGAGCGTTACGGCGGTATATGAGGCAGAGGTAAAATAAAAAGAGGAACAGCTGAGGTTTGTTTTCCAGACAGGTCTGGGCAGCAGCTCGGCGCAGCCTTATACAAAAAACTGCGATCGCTTTCAAGGCTGCATCGCAGTTTTTTTTAACGTATAGGAAATTGCACAACATTGCTCGCGTGAGCAAGACTTTGATGCGTGGCAGACTTCGGCGGAGGTGAAGGCGGGTTCAGCCCGCTTCAGACTGTAGACA
>URJN01000311.1 GCA_900548125.1 uncultured Eubacteriales bacterium | reverse complement strand
TCTCCCCAGATGATTGACTCTGTCGCACAGAATATGTTTCATGCCCTGCCGCTGATTAAAAAGCGTCTGCTCCATATGGACATGATTCAGAGGGAACACGGAACGCCCCTCTCCCACGTTCAGGTTCTCGCCATGCTTCAGGACGCGGGCACGATGTCCGTTTCCGAAATTTCCCGCCGTCTGGGTATCGCCAAGCCCAATATCACGCCGCTGGTTGATCGCCTGTATGAAGCGGGCTATGTCGATCGTCAGCACGACGAGAACGACCGCCGCGTGGTGAATATTGTTCTCCTCCCCGCCGGTTCTCAGAAGCTGACGGCGATTCGCGCGACCATCTCCCGCCAGATTCAGACGCAGGCGGAAAACCTTTCCGTTTCCGAGTTCCGTGAGCTGCATGATGCTCTGGAAAGCGTCGTTCGCATCCTCTCCTCCCTGTAATTCATCAGACCGCTTCGGCGGTCTTTTTTATTTATAGGTACGTTTGGGGCTTCTGTCCCTAAGCCCCGACAAGAACCTGAGGTTTTCTTGGATTTCCCGCAATCGTTTCCGCTATGCAGCAGCACAGGGAAACCGTGGTTTGTCCTTTCACATATGACGGATGAACCTCGCAATTTCTTCCCGGAATTGGAAAAAAGATCAAAACGAGGGCTGTCTGATCCCTCTCAGTCCCTTCGGGACAGCTCTCCCAAAGGGAGAGCCAAGGAGTTTTCGCAATCTTTTTTGATTCGCAATCTCCTTGCCTCCCACTCTGGGGGAGGTGGCTCGAAGAGCCGGAGAGGGCATCCGACAGCCCTTCCTTATTCCGTTTTAATTGAGATAGATTTCTTCATCCGGATTTTCTGCTTCGTCTGCGCCGCGCAGCGGAATCAGGGACAGCATCTCATGGCTTTCCGGCACATCATAGCGCAAATGCACGATATACTTGCCCGTCTGTCGATCGACGCCGAATCCGCCGTCAATCGGCTTCATTTCCTTGCCATCGGCAATCAGCTTGTATTCCGTGATGACCTGCGGCATCTCCGCCTGTTCGTCATTCATCACCTTCCGGTCATATTCTTCCCAAGCCTTCACCCATTCCGGTGCGTCGTAGCTCACCTGACCGTAAACATCCACGTCGGAGATGAACAGCGTCGCCTGCGCGGAATAATCATCCGTGGTGATGCTGCCCGCGTGAAGTTCCGCGTCCGTATTGACCTTGACGGTAAACGGCACCTCGGTGAAGCCGCGGTTTTCCGGCGTCTGGACGCCCGATCTCTCAAAGCCACGTTCCGACTGATAGCATATGCTTGTGTAATCATGTACGGTGAGCGTGAAATCAATCGTATCGCCCAACTCGACCTCCTCCGGAATCTCGACCTCCTGGAAGCCGCGGACGGTGTAATCGTCGATGCTCTCATCCGCGCTGTCGTAAATCATCAGGTCTGTTCCGTCCAGCATGCGTGCGCCGTCGCCGAGGCCGAACCAGCGATTCACCATGTACGCAATCTCATGCTGATTAAACCAGTCCGCCTCTTCGCCTTCCAAATACATACAGTCCGCAGCTTTTTTGCCTTCCTCCACCCAGTACCAATCGAAATTACCGGTCGGTTCGCCTTCTCCGAAGGTCCTGCTCTGCGGCTTGTTGCAGGTCAGCGTGTACGAATAATAGAGCTTGTGTCCGTCGCAATACGCCTGGTCGAGCGTCAGTGTAAACGTGTGACCATAGGCTTCTTGAAGCAGCTTATCGTAAAGTGTATCGTCAACGATTTCCGCCTGCGGCGTCGGTGCGGAAACCTGTTTCGTCATTTCGTATGTGCTTGCATTGTCTTCAAGCCTATTCAGCCGGTTTCCGTTGTTGTTGTTCGGTTCCGTGCTGAAATGCCCGAAAAGCCCAAGCCCTGCGGCGAGTGCCATGCCGCCCATCGCCAGAATCAATACGATGGCAAACACGAGTGCCGCCGAAACCTTTCTCTTCATAATCGGCTTTTCTCCCTGAATGATGCGGTTGAACATCTGAGCTTGTTCCCGCTTCGAGATATACAGGCCGGAGAGATTTTCGTCAAGGCTTTGCTTGATGTCTTTATCCCAATTCACGTTCTTCTCCTCCTTCCATCTCGGCGCGAAGAAGTTCATACGCCTTTTTAAGTCTGCGGCTGACGGCGGGGCGGCTGATGCGCAGGGCGTCAGCCGTCTCCTCCATCGTCATCTGCTGATAGTGGTGCAGCAGAACCACCTGCTTATACTTGTCCGGCAGGGCAAGCACAGTCAGAAAAAGCTCGCGTGACACGCCTGCCACGGGGCAAATGGATTCCGGCAATTCGTCAATCGAACGAACCCGATTCCTGTTTCGCAGCCACTGCGTGCGGCGATAATCCTTGCAGGTATTGACAGCGATGCGCATGATCCATGTCTTGGGCGAGGCGTCATGCCTCCCCTCAAACTGCCCCATGCTTTTCCATGCCTTCAAAAATGTATCCTGCGTAGCATCCTCTGCGAGCGTCCTGTCGGACAACAGGACGAAGCATGTGCGCAATACGTCGTCACTGTAACGGCTGATCCATTCTTTCAGCCGGATTTCACGATGTTCACTTGGTACCGAAGCGAATTCCATCTTTTGTTCCCTCCTTTCACCCCATTAGACGAGCCATTCAGCTCAAAATGTAACGCTGCAAAAAGAAAAAAGGACTGTCAAGATTAACCAAATATTTCAAGAAACAAATATCTAAGCACTTGTGGATATGGGGCTTTGCCCCATCGCCCCACCAAAGGGCTTTCCGAGCGTTTACGGTGCCCGTTTGGCGCATCGCCCTTTGGAAACCGTCGGTCGCAATTACCTAGTTTTATTCTTGATATATCTGTGTT
>URJN01000310.1 GCA_900548125.1 uncultured Eubacteriales bacterium | reverse complement strand
ACGATGTGATTCTTGTTTCGGCGAGCGGATGCGGATAAAATAGGTGTTTACCTTTCGGAAAGGAAAAGGTATAATAAAATGAAATGACATAATTTGCAGAATAAAGGGGTAAACGTTCATGAAGTGCATATACTGTAACTGTACGGAGAGCCGCGTGGTCGATTCACGCCCGACGGAGGACGGCGCGATTCGCCGCCGCCGTGAGTGCGAGGAATGCAAGCGCAGATTCACGACGTATGAAAAAATCGAAATGCTCCCCGTACTGGTCGTCAAAAAGGACAAACGCCGCGAGCAGTTCGACGCATCCAAGGTGCGCAGCGGCATCATCAAGGCATGTGAAAAGCGGCCGGTTTCGCTGGAGGACATCGAAAAACTCGTTAGCAAAGTCGAAACCAGCGTGTGCCAGCAGCCGGAGGAGGAAGTGACGACCGAGCAGATTGGGTGCATCGTCATGGATGGTCTGAAAACACTTGATGAGGTGGCATATATCCGCTTTGCATCTGTCTATCGCCAGTTTAAGGATGTGCAGTCCTTCATGCAGGAGCTTCAGCTTCTGCTGGATGGTCAGAAAAAACCGGAGGAATAAGCCGGACGATAGAAAACCATGCTAATCCGTGAAGTGAAACGGAGGCTTGAGCATGGAAATCAAATCGCGGCGAAAACTGGGCATTTTTCTTTCGGCACTTGTGTTCGTAGGCAACTATCTGCCATGGGTCAGACAGGCGGCGTCTTTGCCGGATACCCTCACGCTTTCATCGGGTCAGATTCATTTGATTCAAACAGGTCTGCCGATGTATGCCAGCGTACAGGGAGAAGCGGTCAGCGTGATGGCTTCGCAGGATGAGCGAATCGGCGTGGCACTGAATGCGCGGCAGGGCGGGGAAACGAGCGTGACCTTTTCACTGCTGGGCTTGATTCCCGTTCATGAAACGCGTGTCAATGTCGTAGAGGAGCGGATGCTCATTCCGGGGGGACAGGCGGTCGGCGTTGCGCTCAAAACGCGCGGCGTGCTGGTTGTATCCGGTTCAAGCAGACAGCGGGGCAGCGGGTTAAAAACGGGCGATGTCATTCTGTCGGCAGAGGGTCAAGCTGTTTTAAGCACAAAAGAGCTTGCCGAACGGGTTGGAAACGCAGAAGGTGAAACCGTGCGGATGGAAATTCTGCGCGCGGGACAGAAGCTGATTGTTGACGTTTCAGCACCGGTCGATGAATCGGACGGCAAACGAAGGCTGGGCGTCTGGGTACGGGACAGCACGGCAGGCGTGGGTACGCTGACGTATATCGACCCGAAAAACGGCGCATATGGCGCACTGGGTCATGCCATTGTCGATGGCGATACGGGCAGGATTCTGGATGCGCGGGAGGGCGCAATCCTGCGGGCAAGCGTTGTCGGCGTGACGCGGGGGCAAAATGGCAGGGCAGGCGAACTGAAGGGCAGTTTTCTCAAAGAGGGAACGCAGATTGGAAGCCTGCTTGAAAACGGAGAATACGGTATTTACGGCGTGATGGCGGAAGGACGCGGCGATGCGCTGTATCCGCAGGGACTTCCCATCGGAACGCGGGATACCGTTCATGTCGGAGCGGCGAGCATTCTTGCCACAATCGATTCAGAAGGACCTAAGGAGTACGGTATCGAGATTGTCCGGTGTTTTTCACAGACCGAGCCAAGTCAAAAGGGCATGATTCTCAGAGTGACGGACGAAAGGCTGCTGCAAAAGACGGGCGGTATTGTTCAGGGCATGAGCGGAAGCCCGATTTTGCAGGATGGCAGGATTATCGGCGCGGTGACGCATGTATATCTGAATGATGCTGCACAGGGGTACGGCATGTATATCGAGTGGATGCTTTGCAGAAGCGACGCACTTGAGCAGACGGCAGAGGACGCCGCCGCATAGGGCGCATATGGAAAGGCGGTTCAGGAATGAAAACACAAGTCCTCTGCGCGATGCGCGACAGCAGAGCGGTCGTTCACAAGCTTCGATTGATTGAGGATGAGTATGACTGCATCTTCCGCATCGTTCAAACCGGAGAAGCGGCGATGGCGGCAGCGCAGAAGTGCCGCCCGGATATTCTGGTCGTTGATGCGGTGCTGCCGCTGATTGACGGACTGGGCGTTGTGGACAAAATGAAGGAGATGTTTGGTCAGCGGATGCCGAGGGTCATCGGCGGGTGCATGATGCCGTTTGCGCAGGAGGGATTTATGCGCCGAGGCGTGATGACGCTGGTGCGCGTGCCATGGGAAGAAAACCAGCTTGCCGCCGCGCTGGAGGAGATGATTGTCAAAGTCCGTGAGGAGATTGACTGGCGGGCGTTGGCGTCTGTCTGCCATCGTGCCGGTCAGATGCTTGAAGGCATGGGTATGAAGCCGACACTTCGGGGGTACGAGTATCTGACTCAGGCGGCGGCATTGGTGTGGAGGGACGAATCCAGAATGTATGCCGTCGGGGAGAAGCTCTATAAGCCCATTGCCGAGCATGGCAGGACGACGGGCGCGACGGTTGAACGGCTGATTCGGCATGCGGTCGAAAGCACGATGGATTCGGTCGGCGCACAGCGCGTGTATGACTTCTTCGGAAATACCATCGACCCGATGCGCGGAAAGCCGACCAATGCGCAGATGATTGGCATGCTTGCCCAGCGCATGAACATAACAGCGGAGGAAACCGAGTAAAAAAACAGGGGCTTCGGCTGAAAAACGGAAAGAATTAAAAAAGTGCTTGACAAAACCGACGGTATGACGTATAATTCTTCAGGTAACGAAGTAGAAGCCTGCCCGCTTCTCGCCCGACGAGTATATTGCCGCGGCACATTGGCGTTCTTTAGCTATGCAAAGAGCGGGCATGC
>URJN01000309.1 GCA_900548125.1 uncultured Eubacteriales bacterium | reverse complement strand
ACGTTTGGGGCTTTGCCCCAAGCCCCAGCAAGGAACTTCGTTCCCTGCACCCTTTCTTCGCTTCGCGGCGGTTTTAAGCTATGATGTAACAATTACCCCTCAGCTATCGCACAGCAAGGAAACAATATTCCCTTACGGTGTTCGGGGCGTTGCCCCGAGAAAGGAGTTTATCCATGAAGAGCTTACAAATCGCGGCAATTGATCATCTGCCGTGGCTGGAATATCGACATGCGCTCAGCGATGGGCGCGTCTGCATCCGCATCAGAACCGCGGTGGGCGAATTCGACGCAATCACCCTGCGCCATGCGGACAATTACGCCGAGGGCGAACCGTTTACCCGTGCGGAGGATACGCCCATGGAGCGCATGTGGCGCGACGAGAGCCACGAGGTTTGGCAGGCGGTCTTTACGCCGCATGACCCGCGCATCGTTTATGCGTTCGTGCTGTATGCGGGCGGCGTGCAGCTGCTGCATGACGCGGATGGAACGCATGCTATGCCGGAGAATCCGGCGTGGGTCAACGGATTCCACTTCGCGCACGCCTATCCCGCGCAGGAAAAGCCCCAGTGGGCGCGCGGATGCGTCGGCTATCAGATTTTCCCCGACCGATTCCGCCGCGTGGATGTGCCGGGGGAGGAAGCCGTTGAGCCGTGGGGCAGCAAGCGGGTCGCGAATGAATACCGCTTTGGCGGCAACCTGAAGGGCATTCTGGAAGCCGTGCCGTATCTGGCGGAGCTGGGCGTCGGCGTGGTCTATATGACGCCGATTTTCCTCTCGGATACGTCGCATCGCTATAATACGTTCGATTATTACCAAATTGACCCGCTGCTCGGCTCGCTGGAAGACCTTAAAGCACTCGCCGACGCGCTGCATGAGCGCGGAATCCGCATCGTGCTGGATGGCGTATTCAACCACTGCGGACTCGGATTCGCGCCGTTTCAGGATGCGAAGGAGAAGGGAAAGGCGTCGCCGTATTACGACTGGTTCTTCTTCGGCGAGCAGTATCCCTGCGGCTATATGACCTTCGGCGAGAAGTGGGCGTATATGCCGAAGCTGAATATGCAGAATGAGGCATGCGCCGAATATTTCCTCGATGTGGGGCGTTACTGGCTCAGAGAGGCGCATGTGGACGGCTGGCGGCTGGATGTTTCGCCGGAGGTCTATCCGGATTTCTGGCGGCAGTTCCGACGCGCCGTGAAGAAAACGAACCCGAACGCCATCATGATCGCCGAATGCTGGGATGATTCCCGCGAGTGGTGCACCATCGGGGATATGTTCGACGGTACGATGCACTACGTCCTTTCCGGCGCAATCTGGAAATTCTTCGCCGAAAAGCGTTGGTCGCTGGCGGAATTCGACGCGGGCGTCAACCGTGCGATGATGCTCTATCCGCAGGAGGTTCAGAACTCGATGTGGAATTTCCTGTCCAGCCATGATACGGCGCGTATGCTGACCCGCTGCGGCGGACGGACGAAGGCGATGCGTGCGGCGGCGTTCTTCCAGATGACGCATCCCGGCGTGCCGGTCATCTATTATGGCGATGAGTTGGGCATGCGCGGCGGACCTGATCCGGATTGCCGAAGGAGCATGACGTGGGATCGCGTAGAGGGCAATGCCATGCTCGCCTGCTATAAAAAGCTGACGAAGATGCGCAATGCCTCGAAAACCCTGCGCGAAGGCACGTTCATGACGTGGGAGGTCGGCGCGGATGGACTGTATGCCTATCTGCGGCGGACGGACGAGGAAACCCTGCTCTGCGTGCTGAATACGTCGGAAAAGCGCATCAGCCGCACGATGGGTCTCCCTGAGACGCTGGCGGGGCAGAAGACGCTCTGCGATCGGCTCACGGGTAAACGCCTTGCCGTGCGGGGCGAAAGCATAACCGTGGCACTCGGCGCAGGTGAAGGCATTGTAATCGGCATCGAGGAAGGACAGCGGAAGTGAATACGGAAGACGCATTTACCCCGGAACAGGTCACGGAGGTCGTCGGTGCGCTGCATAACGCGACGGCGGATAAGTGGATCGGCGCGGGGCTGACGCTCGTCATCGGCGCGGTCATCATTAAGATCGTGATGCAGACGCTGGAACGGCTGGTTGCGAAACTGCCGCTTGAAAAGGCGATGCTCGGCTTTTTGTCCGCGGCGGCAAAGATCGTGATGATTTTTATCCTGATTACCACGGTTGCCGGTCAGCTGGGCGTGCCGATCACGAGCCTTGTTGCGCTGCTGAGCCTGTTCGCATTGGCTGTTTCGCTCTCTGTTCAGGATGTGCTGGCGAATGTGGTCAGCGGTATGGTCATCCTCATCTCTAAACCGTTTGTTTCGGGCAATTATATCGCCACGGAAAAGGCGGAGGGCGAGGTGGAATCCATCGGGCTGATGTATACACACCTCATCACGCCCGATAATAAGGCGGTCATGATTCCGAATAAGGAGCTTTCCGCCGGACAGATTACCAATCATACCGCAAAGGGCTATCGCCGCGTAGATACCAAACTGCGGCTGGGGTTTGAGTATGATACAGAGATCGTGCTGGATGCGCTCATGCAGGCGGCAAAGCGCGCGGGCGAGGGACATGAGGTCGGGAAGCCGCCGTTCGTCGGGATCAATGCGTATCTGGATAACGCGATTGAGTATGTCGCAAGGGTGTATGTGCCGACGGCGGATTATTGGTCGGTGTATTATCAATTCCTGCTCCTTGAACGACAGGAATTGAAAAAGAAGAATATCGTCATCTTCTCTGATTCGACCTACCTGGTCTGCTCGGGTGAGAAATCACATAAAAGTATCGACCCATAAGCGCGAAGCGGAGAAAGAGTGCAGGGAACGAAGTTCCTTGCTGGGGTTTGG
>URJN01000308.1 GCA_900548125.1 uncultured Eubacteriales bacterium | reverse complement strand
GGACGGCATCATCCAGCGTTTCCTGGCGACAGAGGATTCTCCGGTCGATTTTCCTCTCGACAGCTCCGTTAAGAAATCTTAGCACAAATTCGACCAAATGTGTCATTTTTACCCAAAACGCTTCCCTCTATCCCAAATTGGGACAGGGAATTCGTTTTGGGTATTTCTTTATTTTCACCCGTAAGGTATACTGACGCCATAAAAACACATACAACAAAGGAGTGTGTCTTATGGGTATCGCAGATTCCATGAAAAAAGTTGCGTTCAGCACTGCACTAAACTATATCGGCAAAGACCCTGAAACCAACGCGCCCAAGCTGATGGCGTGGGTAGATAAATTCGCGGGCGATGGCCCGAACAGCTTCCCGACTCAGCGTGCCGCTGTCCGCAACGTCATCAACGACAAGGACAACAACATGCACAAGCTCGTCATGGACATCATGAAGGACACCGATCCCGAGGTTCTCAAGGCGACGTTCATGAACTTCTTCCTCAACGCCAACATCATCGGCTGGCCCAAGCAGGAAGAAATGCGCAAGAAGTACAACTGCAATATTCCGTGGGCAATTCTGCTCGACCCGACCTCTGCCTGCAACCTGCACTGCACCGGCTGCTGGGCGGCTGAATACGGCAACCGCCTGAACCTGACGTTCGATGAAATCGACTCCATCGTCACGCAGGGCAAGGAACTCGGCGTCTACATGTACATCTACACCGGCGGCGAACCGCTTGTGCGCAAGAAGGATTTGATTGCCATCTGCAACAAGCACTCCGACTGCCAGTTCCTCTCCTTCACCAACGGCACGCTCATCGATGAAGAATTCGCCAACGAGATGCTCCGCGTGAAGAACTTCATTCCGGCGATCAGTCTGGAGGGCTTTGAGTCCGCGACCGACGGCCGCCGCGGAAACGGCGTCTTTGAGAAGGCGACCCACGCCATGAAGCTGCTGCACGACAAGCACCTGCCGTTCGGCATCTCTGCCTGCTACACCAGCGCGAATATCGATTCCATCGCTTCCGATGAGTATATCGACTTCATCTGCGGTCTGGGTGCCCGCTTCATCTGGTATTTCCACTATATGCCGGTCGGCAACGACGCCGCTCCGCAGCTCCTGCCGAATCCGGAACAGCGTGAATACATGTATCATCGCATCCGCGAGATTCGCGCGACCAAGCCGATTTTCGCGATGGACTTCCAGAACGACGGCGAGTATGTCGGCGGCTGCATCGCCGGCGGCCGCCGCTACCTGCACATCAACGCCAACGGCGACGTCGATCCGTGCGTGTTCATCCACTACTCTAACGCGAACATCCGCAACTGCACGCTGCTTGAGGCACTCCAAAGCCCGATTTTCATGGCGTATCACGACGGTCAGCCGTTCAACGAGAACCATCTGCGTCCGTGCCCGATGCTCGAAAATCCGGAGATGCTGCGTGAAATCGTCAAAAAGACCGGCGCACACTCCACCGACCCGCAGTCTCCGGAGACGGCAGAGCATCTGTGCGAAAAGTGCGACGAGTATGCGAAGAACTGGCAGCCCACCGCTGACCGCCTCTGGGCGTGCAGCCACGACTGCTCGACTTGCGGCGCAGGCTGCGGAAAGAAGGACTAACCATGCACACGCTGTTTACCTCTGAAAGCGTTACCAAGGGTCATCCCGATAAAGTCTGCGACCAGATTGCCGACGCGATTCTTGACGCGCTGCTGGCTCAGGATCCGATGAGTCACGTTGCCTGCGAAGTGACCGCCATCACCGATGCGGTTCATATCTTCGGTGAGATCACCACGACTGCCAAGGTCGATTATGAGCAGATTGCCCGCGATACCATCCGCTCCATCGGTTACACCGAAGCGGGTCACGGCTTCGACGCGGATACCTGCAAAATCACCGTTGACCTCCACGAGCAGAGTCCGGATATCAACATGGGCGTTTCCCGTGAAATCGAAGAAAACGCGGGCGCGGGCGATCAGGGCATGATGTTCGGCTACGCCTGCCGCGAAACCGAAAGCCTGATGCCCCTGCCGATTGAGCTGGCGCACGCGCTGACCCGTCGTCTGGCTTACGTCCGCGAGATGCACATCCTGCCAGACATTCTGCCGGACGGCAAGGCGCAGGTTTCCGTTGAATACGACGAAGCCGGCAAGCCGGTTCGCATCGACACCGTCGTCGTTTCCACCCAGCATACCGACGCCATCAGCGAGAACGAGTTGCGCACCGCCGTCATCGACGAGGTCATCTCCCGCGCTCTGCCGAACGATATGCTCGACGCGAACACCCGCATCTTCGTCAACCCGACCGGACGCTTCCTCATCGGCGGTCCTGCGGGCGACAGCGGCTTGACCGGTCGTAAGCTCATCGTCGATACCTACGGTGGATACGCTCACCACGGCGGCGGTGCTTTCTCCGGCAAGGATTCCAGCAAGGTCGATCGCAGCGCGGCTTACATGGCGCGCTACATCGCCAAGAACGTCGTTGCCGCCGGTCTGGCTGACCGCTGCGAAGTGCAGCTCTCCTACGCCATCGGCGTTGCCGAGCCGGTTTCCGTACTGGTTGACACGTTCGGCACCGAGAAGGTCGCAAAGGAAAAGATTCAGGAGCTGGTCTCCGGCGTAGATATGCGTCCGGCTGCCATTATCAAGCGTTTTGACCTGCGCAGCCCGAATTTCAGCAAGGTTTCCTGCTATGGTCACTTTGGCACGAACGCCAAGGATATGCCGTGGGAAAAGACCGATCTCGCCGAAGGATGGAAGAACGCTTAATCCATCCTTCTCCCTCAAACAACCTCCCATATTTCCTCTCCAATAGCAAAAAGGCTTGTCGTCTGCTTAAACAGATGGCAAGCCTTTTTGCGTGCTGTATTATAACGTT
>URJN01000307.1 GCA_900548125.1 uncultured Eubacteriales bacterium | reverse complement strand
TTATACATTAAAAATTTGCATTTTTCTGTTGCATTTCATGCGGGTTTTGATTTATAATGCTCCTGTCACAACCGATTCGTGAAGATGGCAGGGCGTCGCTCTGCGCGGCGACGGTACGGATGCGTTAAGTGCTCGTGTATGGGAAAAACACGGGACGAAGAAAGCGCGGCTTTCGCGGTATCCCTCCGCCCCAGGACTGTCATTTTTCTATATGTCATCTCTGCGAATCATCCTGCCCTTTGGGGCACGAACCGATACGCGGAGGTGTTTTTTATGCCAAACGTTTTTTCCCGTTTGCTGAAAAAGTTTCCCGATTCCCTTCATTCCCTGCGCCGCACGCAGACACTGACCGTGGCGGGCATGTTCCTCGCCATTCAGATGGTGCTTTCCTCTTATGGCGTCATCCAGCTGAATGACAGCCTGAAAATTTCGCTGGCGCACTTAGCTCTCGCGCCGACAGCCATGCTGTTCGGGCCTGTTGCCGCCGCGCTGCAAGGCGCACTGAGCGACATTCTCGGCTTCCTGCTCAAGCCCACCGGCCCGTATTTCCCGGGCTTCACGATTTCCGCGGCGTTGAGCGGCGTCTTCTACGGCTGCCTGCTCTACGAGAGCGACCGCAAGCTCTGGCAGATTATCCTCGCCCGCACGCTCGTCATGGTCTTGATTAACATCACGCTCAACACATTCTTCCTGACGATGCTCTACGGCCCGTCGCAGGCTGCGCTTCTGCCGGTGCGCATCATGAAAAACGTGATGCAGTTCCCGATTGACTGTCTGCTGCTGACGGCGGTCTGCCGCACGGTGCAGCGTATTCCCACAGCGGCTGCTGCAAGATGATTTTCCCTATTTGCCGCAAGCAAACCCTCTCGCCTTGGGCTGGATAACAGATTATCGAGTTTTGACCCCCGCTCCACGCGGGGGCTTTTGTAGTTTTCCGCACATATAAACGCATACAAAAAGGAGAGCCCCTAAGGGCTCTCCCTCACATCGCCCGACGTTTTCCGAATCATAATTCAGAAAGCCAAGCCATGCGTTAAAATTACTTCTTCATAGCCTCTTCGACTGCGACGGCGACCGCAACAGTCATGCCGACCATCGGGTTGTTGCCCGCGCCGAGGAAGCCCATCATTTCGACGTGCGCCGGAACAGAAGAACTGCCCGCGAACTGCGCGTCGGAGTGCATACGGCCCATGGTATCGGTCATGCCGTAGGAAGCAGGACCCGCAGCCATGTTGTCCGGATGCAGAGTACGGCCCGTGCCGCCGCCGGAAGCGACGGAGAAATACTTCCTGCCAGCCTCGATGCGCTCCTTCTTATAGGTGCCGGCGACCGGATGCTGGAAGCGGGTCGGGTTGGTGGAGTTGCCGGTGATGGAAACATCTGCGTTCTCATGCCACATGATGGCAACGCCCTCGCGAACGTCGTCCGCGCCGTAGCAGCGAACCTTCGCGCGCTCGCCGTTGGAGTAAGCGGTCTCGCTGACGATGGAGAGCGCATGGTCTTCCTTCACGTCCGCGGAGAGGTAGTCGTACTTGGTCTGCACATAGGTGAAGCCATTGATACGGCTGATGATCATCGCGGCGTCCTTGCCCAGACCGTTGAGGATAACGCGCAGCGGCTTGGTGCGGACCTTGTTCGCGTTCAGAGCGATCTTGATCGCGCCTTCGGCAGCCGCGAAGGACTCGTGGCCGGCGAGGAACGCAAAGCACTCGGTGTTTTCATCCAGCAGCATCGCGCCCAGATTGCCGTGACCCAGACCAACCTTGCGCTGGTCGGCAACGGAACCCGGGATGCAGAACGCCTGCAGACCCTCGCCGATGAGCTTGGCAGCCTCGGCAGCGGTCTTGACGTTCTCCTTCATCGCGATCGCGGCGCCCAGCTCGTAAGCCCACTTCACGTTCTCGAAGCAGATGGGCTGCGTGCTCTCCACGATGGAGTAGGCGTCTACGCCCTTGGAATTGGTGTAAGCCTTGACGTCGTCAAAGTCTTTGAAGCCGTACTTCTCCAGAACCGGCTGGAGCTGGGGCATACGACCTTCATAGTTTTCAAAAAGAGCCATTTTTCGTACGCCTCCTTCTTATTTATCAGTACGCGGATCAATCCACTTGACGGCGCCGTCTTCCGCCTTGAAGCGGCCGTAGGTGCCGATGTTCTTCTCGTAAGCCTCGTTCGGGGACATTCCCTTCTTGATGGCGTCCATCATCTTGCCCAAGGAGAGGAACTGGTAGCCGCAGACCTGGTCGTCCTTATCAAGAGCCATCTTGAGAACATAGCCCTCGGTCATCTCCAGGTAGCGGGTGCCCTTCGCCTTGGTGCCGTACATGGTGCCGACCATGGAGCGCAGACCCTTGCCCAGATCCTCAAGACCCGCACCGACGCGCAGACCATCGTCGGAGAACGCGGACTGAGTACGGCCGTAAACGATCTGAAGGAACAGCTCGCGCATCGCGGTGTTGATCGCGTCGCAGACGAGGTCGGTGTTCAACGCTTCAAGGATGGTCTTGCCGGGAAGGATTTCGGAAGCCATCGCCGCGGAATGGGTCATGCCGGAGCAGCCGATGGTCTCCACCAACGCTTCTTCGATGACGCCGTTCTTGACGTTCAGGCTCAGCTTGCACGCGCCCTGCTGCGGTGCGCACCAGCCCACACCATGGGTGTAGCCGGAAATATCCTCGATCTTCTTCGCCTGAATCCATTTGCCCTCTTCCGGGATGGGAGCGGGACCATGGTTAGGACCCTTAGCGACGCAGATCATCTCTTCCACTTCTTTGGAATAATTCATAAGTGGTACTCCTTTCGGTTCCAGTTTTATTTGGCAGACTTCGCGCAGAAGAGAGCCGCAGCGAAAAAGCGCCGCCCGCATCCCGCAAAAAGCCATTTTACTGATTTT
>URJN01000306.1 GCA_900548125.1 uncultured Eubacteriales bacterium | reverse complement strand
GGGGGGGGTTAGCTCCTGTTGACGAAATAAAAAGAATATGTTACCATAATACAAGATTCTTTAAAAAACGACAGGAAGTGTAATTATGCCGCCCAAACAGAGGATTACCCGAGAGATGATTTTGGAGCGTTCGTTCGCCATGTTTTGCCAGGAAGGCATGGGAGCGGTTAATGCGCGTTCCGTTGCGAAGGCATTGAATTGCTCAACGCAGCCGATTTTCAGCTATTTTTCGGGTATGGATGATTTGAAGAATGCGCTTGACCAGAAGGCTCGCGATGAGTTTGAGCAGATGGCTGCGCAAAACGCTGACAAAGAGCATGTTCTGGAGAGCTGCTGCACGGCGTATGTTCGCTTTGCCAGCGAGCAGCCGCGTCTCTTTGCGCACATGTTCATGGATATCAACGCCGGTATGACGACATTCGGAAACGGTCTTGTCCGTGAGCCGATTGTTGAGGCGGAAGCCGCGCAATCCGGTCTTGATAAAGAAAAGGCACGAGCCGCGAGTGAGGAACTGTGGCTCTTTGTGCATGGCATGGCTTCGATGCAGGCGTCCGGACGCACGTCTTACAGCAAGGAGCAGGAGAAGAGCATGATTTCCGGAGTGCATGAAGCACTGCTCGCCAAGGCGAAAAACTAAAACATCAAACGCATAATGATAAACCGCCCGCTTTCTTCCTGAATGGAGGAGAGCGGGCGGTTTTTGATGTTATAGGAGCTTGCGAAGAATCGCCCGCGCGAGAAGGACCTTCGCGTGTTTGGCAGGCAGGGGCGGACGTGAAAGCGGGCTCAGCCCGCAGTGTCAAAAAATCATGCAGACCCTTCCGGATCCTTCTGCCGTGGGCATAAGGCTGGAAAAATCTGCATGACGGCTTATTCAGTATGATACCACAGAAAGCGTTGGAAATCCATACCGGAACGGGGAAAAGCTCAGTCAATCTCCTCGGCGTAGTAGACGAAGTCGAGCGTGTTGATTGCGTCGATCATCTCGCGATGGCTGCGGTATTTGGCTCTGTCCTTTTGACGGACGGTCAGCGAAACGGAGAAAACGCTCAGACCGGAGTTGATGTAGGCAGGGTTGGCTTCGATGTCGTCGATTTTCAGCCCGAGGGTACGCATGGTGGTGATGAAACGCTGGAGGTCTTCGCGGTTTTTCAGCTCCAAGTGAATCTCAAAGTGATTCGAGCGGTTCTTCAGGTCGATTTCAAACGTCGGGAACAATGCCAGACAGCACATCAGCGCGGCGTAGCCGATGACGGACACGGTATACAGCCCCGCGCCAATCGTCAAGCCGATGATGCTGCAGGCCCAAAGCGCGACGGAGGTTGTCAGACCCTTAATCTGGTTCTTGGAGCTGTAAAGGATGGAGTTGCTGCTGATGATGGCGATGGCGATGACCGCCGCAGCGGAAATGATTTGAGGGTTGGAAGGGGAGAAGCTCTTATCCAGCATCATCGCCATCGTTGAAGCCAGAGAAACGAGGATAAACGTCCGCTGACCGGCGGCGTGACGCTTGCTTGCGCGCTCACAGCCGATGATGGCGGCGAATACAACGGATATGGCAACCCTGAGCAGGATAGAGTAGATGTTGAGCTCGATTGCCCAGCTGCCCAGCAGCGTTGCGATTGGATCGCTCATGTTCATGCGTGAAGTCCTCCTGTCGATCTGCCGCCCTTGAAGCGGCGGTTGTGATAATACTGTGCTAAATCATATTGTTCCTGCGCCGCCTGCGTAAAGGCAATCTCTTCCTCAAGACTCGATTCCACAGGGGCGGGCAGGTGTTCTTCGATGGTTTTCATGCGCTCAATCAGTGTTTCCAGACCGCTCTTCTTCGGCGTATCGGGCTGAGCGGGGGCAGGTTCAGGCGCGTTTTCGCCATACGAACCGGAGAGATACAGCGCGAGCTTGGCGCAGGCGGGACCGACCAGCTCATAAAGCACGCTGGAAGCCAAGATGATGGTTTGCAGCATTTCGCCGGTTTCGCCGCCGAGCGTGCGCGCGCCCATGGCAGCCAGACCGATGGCAACACCCGCCTGAGGGATGAGCGCAAGACCGAGGTTGTTGCGAACCTTTTTGCTCTTGCTTGCAAACAGACAGCCGAGATAGGAGCCGGCGTATTTGCCGATGATGCGTCCGACAAAATACAGGATGCCGACCAGTGCCAGAGGAACGCTGCCGCCCGCGCCGAGGGTATCCGTCAGCGCGCCGAGGTTGAAGTTCAAGCCGGAGCGGACGAAGAACAGCAGCAGGATGGGCGGGCTCCAGTAGCCCAGCTGACGGAACAGCTTTTCGTCGCCCGTCAGGTTGATGTAGGTCATGCCCATGGACATGCAGCCCAGCAGGGGAGAAACATCTGCCATGGCGCAGATGCCGCAGAAGGCGAAGAGCATGGCGATGGAAACAATCAGACGGTTATCCGTCGAACGCTTGCGGAAAAACAGCTTGAGAATCCAGCCGAATACCGCGCCCAGAATCAGTACGCACAGGTTGGCGAAGATGGGCATCATGACGGTGGAGAGCTGCAAGCTCCCTGTTTCGGAAGCGATGGCGACGGAAATCGCCATGCTGTACAGAATCAGTCCGACGACGTCATCCAGCGCGACGACCTGAAGCAGCGTATCGACGAAGTCGCCGTGCGCGCCGGTCTGACGGATGGTCATCATCGTGGACGCGGGCGCGGTCGCAGAAGCCAGCGCGGACAGCACGATGGCAAAGCTCAATTCCAGATGCAGCACGCCGTAGACCAGCACAAAGACAGCCAGCGACGACAGACAGGCTTCCAGCACCGTGATGATGATGACCTTTGCGCCGTTGCGCCGAAGCACATCGACTTTAAAAAACTCGCCCGCGCTGAACGCGATAAACGCCAGCGCGATATCCGAAAGAAAGTCCGTACCGGAAATAATCTCTTGCGGAATGATATTGAAGCAGCAGGG